>CAMAXD010000152.1 GCA_945861975.1 Candidatus Kuenenia stuttgartensis
TTTGGCAACCTGATCATGGATGATGAGGCGGTGATTGGCGATGTGCTGCCCATCGCTCAGGCTGCTCACAATCATCATGGCATCGTGATCGCTCAGGTCCGACGAATTCTGGACAAACCGGCAGCACCTCAACATGTGCGAGTTCCCGGTAAACTTATTTCGAAGATTGTGATCGCCGAAGAATCAGATCACTGGCAGACGTTTGGAGAACGCTACAACTCACGCTACTGCCAACCCGCCTCGACCGACGCATCAATGGCGCAACCGGCAGTGGCCGAGATGCCTCCGGATGCCAGACGAATCATTGCCGCGCGAGCCTGCGATGAACTGCTGCCGGGGTCGATCGCAAATCTTGGGATTGGCCTTCCCGAGGGAGTCGCCCGCATCGCCGCAGAACGTCAGCTTCTGAACGATGTCACTCTGACTCTGGAGAGCGGTCCGATCGGAGGAATGCCGGCCGGTGGCTTGAGCTTCGGCGCATCGGTGCATCCGGAAGCGATCATCGATCAGCCAGCGCAATTTGATTTCTACGATGGCGGTGGTCTGGATTTCGCCGCACTTGGCGCAGCGCAGGTTGACCAGCATGGAAATGTAAATGTCTCTCGTTTCGGGACTCGATTTGCTGGTGTCGGAGGCTTCGTAAATATTTCGCAGAACGCGCGTCGACTGGTCTTCTGCGGCACTCTGACAACCGACGGACTGGACGTAGTGGTCGAGAACGGCTTGGTTCGCATCATTCGCGAAGGCCGAGTTGCCAAGTTTGTGAAGCAAGTGGAACAGGTCTCGTTTGCGGGTCAGGTGGCTCGAGACGCCGGGCGAGATGTCCTGTTCGTCACTGAACGCGCGGTCTTCCGATTGCAACCTGACGGCGTCGAGCTGATCGAAGTGGCCCCCGGGATCGATGTCCAGCGCGATATTCTTGACCACATGGAATTTCGTCCGCTGATGCGATCCATCGCCGTCATGAAAATCTGACGCGTTGTGCCACTTCCCGCTCAGCCAGCCACGAACCCAGGGTCTGCTGCAAGGAATCACTGGTCAGCACTCGCCGGCAATCGATCCCAATCGCTCCGCATTCCTTCTGGAGTGTTTGCGTAAACTCGGTGTACTGTCGCAGATATTCTTTTCGCAGACGCAGCGGATCCACGAGCAATCGCCCACGATCAGCTTCCAGATTGTGGAACTCGGTGGGTCGTTCAAATGGAAATGTTTCTTCTTCCGGAGCGACGACGCGAAAAATAATGACCTCGTGTTTCGCGTGCCGACAGCGCTGCAGTGCCTTTGTCATCGCATCGATATCATCAAAGCAGTCACTGATCAGAATCAACAGGCTGCGGCGAGTAATCCCGGGCAGAGCAGACTCCAGCACAGCAGCAAGCCCCGTGTCAGACCCCGGAGTGGTCTCTTCGAGAATTTCCTGAATCCTGCGAAAGCCATCTCGATTGCTCGACGGTTTTAGTTGAGCCCGAATCACGGAGTCGAATGCGATGAGACCAACGGAGTCGCGCTGTCCCAGCAGCATCCACGCCAGTGATGCGGCCAGCATTCGCGCATATTGAAACTTGGAAATGGATCGCCCCGCGTAGGCCATACTGCCGCTGGAATCAATCAACAAATGGGCGCGGAGGTTTGTCTCGTCTTCGAATTCCTTGACGTAGTAGCGGCCGGTCTTGCCGTAAGCGCGCCAGTCGATATGACGAATCTCATCGCCGGGACTGTAATCGCGATGTTCAACGAACTCGACGCTGGATCCTTTGAAGGGACTGCGATGACGGCCCATCATAAGTCCCTCGACCAACTGCTGAGCAATCAGCTCCAGCCGCCCCAGTTGCACGAGTTCAGCCGGGTTTTCGGGCAGCGGGCTCACGGAGATCAAAACTCCATAATCAGATCGCGAGGAAATTACGGAGCAGGTCGTAGCCTTTTTCCGTAAGGAAGCTTTCGGGATGAAACTGGACACCATGCACCGGATATTCGCGGTGCTGCAGGCCCATCACTTCAAAGGACTGCCCGGGATCTTCAACCCATGCCGTGATCTGTAGACAATCCGGAACAGTTTCACGAGGCACGATCAGACTGTGATACCGAGTGGCCTGGAAGGGATCCGGCAGCCCGGCGAACACTCCCTGACCCGTATGAGAAATCAGCGAAGTCTTGCCGTGCATCAGTCGGTTGGCTCGCACAACTTTGGCGCCAAATACTTCAGCCAGACACTGATGACCGAGACAAACTCCCAGCACTGGCAGCTTCGGGCCAAAATGGGCAATGAGATCTCGAGAAAGGCCCGCTTCCGTCGGAGTACAGGGCCCCGGCGAAATGATGATTCGCTCCGGCTTTAGTTCCTCAATCTGCTCCAGGGTAATCTGGTCATTTCGCTCGACGCGGATGTCAGCGGTCGGATTAATTTCACCGATACGTTGCACCAGATTGAAGGTAAAAGAGTCGTAGTTATCGAGCAGAAAAATCATGAACAGAACCACCTCAGAGGAGTGGGAGAACCGTTGAACGCAGAATCAAGTTGTGACCCATCAGTCCTGACAAATCAGGGGCCACCGACCAGATCGTTTAACACAAGCCGGAGACGACGTGCATTGACCGACACCTCCGAGTTGCCGTTAAACAAAAATCTCAATTGTGCGGCTAAAACAATAGACCGGCAGCCGGGAATTTTTTGAAGCCGACAGAAATCATGTCCCCGTTTTCGGCGACTTTCACGACTGAAAATAGTCGTGGCCCCTCGCAACTTCAATTGATGAACCGTGAATGAGGGTTCGCAATGCGAAAATAGGCGAAATGTAACGGAGTTTTCACATTGTCCCGAGCCCTGAAGACTGATCTGGCGGCCATTTTTTGATTGTGTGTAAACAGGACACAGGAAACGTCGAAGAAGATAATGAAACTGTCTGTTTTCTCCGTCCCTTCCGACTTCGGTCGGCAGGAATTGCAGAAACAGAGGGCTGCTGACTGGGAGGTCAGCCGATCTGGATATGCTTCCGTCGCTGAGTGGATGTCGCCATGAAGAAGCTTGCTGTTCCGTTTGCCCTGCTGATTGCAGGAGCATTGCAGGGATGTTCTGCGGGGCCACAGTTTTGCGGGCACAAAGATCCGACCAGTTGCCAGGAACCTGGTTCAGACGCGTGGTGGTCTGAAAAGGCCGCTTTGCCACCCGGGGTTCGGCAGAAGTACAAGAAGGGCAAAATTTGGCCCGCTCGGCCTCGAACAAATCTGCCACCCCAGCAGTTTTCGCACACGTACTATTCAGAGCATTACTGGCCGCTGCCGTATGTTTGCCAGGACCGTGAATCAGTCGCGGTACTCATGGAAACACAGACGTCTCTGGGCTGGCAGGAAGAGACGACTCTGTACGATCGTCACTTCGACCAGAACGATCAGACTTTGACTCGATCCGGTGAACTTCACCTGCAGTACATTCTGCACGTCGTTCCTCGCGTACGCCGAGCAATCTACATCCAGTCGACTTATGATTCCGCTTTGGATGTCATGCGAACAGACGCAGTCAATCTGGCGATGGCAAAATGCTCAGAGAATGCCGGAGAAGTGATGGTCTCGATTCGCGACTGTCAGCAGATTGGACGACCAGCGGCTGAAGTTCAGGCCATCAATGAAATGTATATGTCGACAATTCCTGCGCCACGTCTGGGTTCAGCCTCCTCTGGTAGTTCCGGCTCCAGCTCGACGCCATAGTGCTGTCTGATGGAAAAAATAGCCTCCCGGAGGACTTCCGGATGAATTCTGCCGAATCATATCGATCGTCCGTGAGGGTCATTTGATCAACAGTTTTGATGCGCAGTTCCTGCTGAAGTTGTGACCTGGGACAACCGAAAAGCAGAAGAGGACTGCATCATCGTGCCGCGGGAACTCTGGAGAGCTTCCGGCCTTCTGAATGTTGGATCAGCAGTCGTGACTTTCGAGCCCACAAGGCTCGCGCGCATGGAGGTGCGACATGAAACGACATTCTCTGACAACTCTGCTGCTTGTTGCCGCGTTCGGCACTTCAGCGGGCTGCGCGTCGTCCGGAAAAAGTCACTTTTGGGCGAAGCCTTTTGCGGCTTCTCAAAGCGAAGCCGCATCTGAAGAAACCGTAGACAAAAAATCTGCTCCGCTGGAAAACAAAAAGGAAACAGCGTTCGCCTCGTTGAAAAAGAGTTTCTCACACAGCAAGTCCGAGAAGGAAGAGCTGAGTCCGGAATTCATCACCGCTCAAAAGACGTTGAAGAAGAATCCTGAAAAGACGCTGCTCGCATGGGCGAGCTATCAGGAAGATATCGGCGAATACGCTGAAGCGCGACGCAAGTATCGCGAAATACAAATTGCCTACCCGGACAATCTGGAAGCACACCTCGGGATGGCTCGGATTGAAATGTTGACAGGCCGTTCTAAACAAGCCGAACAGATTCTCACCGACCTGGTGAAAGATCATCCGGAAAGCTCGGCTGTTCGAATCTCCATCGGTCAGATGTATGCTCAGCAGGAAAAATGGGATGAAGCGATCCTCGCGTTTGAAGACGCCTGTGAGATCGATCCTGAAAATCAGGACTGTCGTTATGAACTAGGCGTGGCCTTTGCTCGCGTCGGCAACTACGACCAGGCTCTTTCAAACCTGTCATTCTCTGTCGGTGAGCCCGCAGCCCATTACAACATCGGTTATATCCTGCACGAACAGGGAAGAGATGCGGATGCCGCGGAATGGTTCCAGAACGCACTCAGCCTTCATCCGGATCATCGGACTGCCGACAAGTCTAAAGCCATGTTGGCCAAGTTGAATCCTGAACAGGTTGGCCGTGGTGTCGTAACGACTCCGATGGTTGCTCGCAAACTGCAGCCGAACGCAGCACGGGCCGCTCAGCCTGTCTCCTCAACAGGATCTCAGAATCGACGTTCAACGGCGGCAGAGGATCTTCCAATCATCTCCGGAAATCGGCAGAAATCAGGTGTTGTTGAGTTCGACAATCAGCCGTTGACTGAAGGGTTGGCACAGAATGAGTCGACGCTTAATGACTATCCTGCGCAGCCCGCTCCGACAGCCAGCCGTCCGCTGAGAAATGACCCGGATCAGAACTGCACGATACCTCAGGAGCAGGCTACGGAATCATCTCCGTTTCGGCATGTCTCCTACACTGATACCCCGGCTCAGCCTGTCAACTCCGTTGAGGCATCAGCCGTTGAGGCATCAGCCGTTGGTGCATCAGCCGTTGGTGCTCAGCCGCCTCAATGGCGCGGACCGTCGCCGCAGTCGGCTGCTCGTCCGGCAACGTCTCAGTGGTCGTCTGCTCCAAAAGATCCGCCGAACTGGCGAGCCCGTAAGAACTGAATTCCGGGCAATGGCTTTACCGTGTGTGGAGACAGACAACTCTGGTCCTTTCCTGAACAACTCAAATCGCACCTGACGTGGAACGACCAGTCGGCTGCAGCCTGAACCGCCCACCATTCCGCTCAACCACTGTTTACGCCGTGGGAGAATGGCTATAATTCCTCACATGAACATCTTGCGATGCTCATGCATTGTCTGCGACACCTGAGGTTTTATACAAAGAGTGATGCTGATGCCGGATGCTGGTATTCTGGCCACGGTGATGCTGTTGGTTGGACTGTTCCTGTTGGGGCTCGAGTTTTTCATTCCCAGCTTCGGAATGATCCTGGTCGCCGCTGTGATCTCACTGATCGTCTCCTTCTGGAGCGCTTACAAGGCGTGGTGGGGTGTCAGCCCGGGCTTCTTCTGGACGTACATGATTCTGCTGATCGCTGGAATCCCCGGATCATTGATGGGGGCGATCACTTTGATCCGGAAGACTCCGCTCGGTAATCGGATGATTCTTAAACCGGCTCCGGTAAATGAGTCTCCTGCCCCGGGACCGCTCGATCATCTGATCGGAAAAGCCGGAATTTCGCAGACTGTGATGACGCCAGGCGGCATCGTGCTGATCGATGGTGAACGATTGCATTCAGAGAGCCTTGGAATGCTGATCGAGCCGAATTCGCCTGTCGTCGCTGTGGCTGTTCGTGGACACCGAGTCGTGGTGCGTCCCGCAACTCCGTCGGATTCGGTATCCAGTAATCCGGCTGTTTCGGAACAAAACACTGCGACCAAAACGCCCCCGGAGTTACCGCCGGGGAACTCGCCAGAACCCCATCCGCTTGACTTCGACTTCCCTCAGGGGTAAACCCTCAGCAGTTGTCTGCTCAATCTGTCTTTTATGCCTGACAAACAAGGCCAGTGCTCCGGAGCTTCTCATGACTCACATTCTGTTGGCCCAGCTAAGTCCCGGTGAATGGGGCATTGTGGTCTTTGGGCTCTTCGTCATGATCGTGTTTCTGGCCATCTTTGCTCAGTATGCCAGCCTGTGGCTGCAGTGCAAAATGACCAGAGCTGGTATTGGCCTGTGGGATCTGATCTGCATGAGATTCCGTCGTGTGAATCCCGTGGTCATTGTTCGTAGCAAGATCATGGCGGTTCAGGCTGGCTTGCTGAAGAAGTACCCAATCTCTACACAAGCACTGGAAGCTCATTCTTTGGCAGGCGGCAACGTCCCCAACGTAATCCGTGCTTTGATCGCCGCTGATAAAGCCGGGATTCCGCTCGACTGGAACACAGCGCAGGCGATTGACCTGGCAGGGCGTGATATCCTGGAGGCCGTGAAGACCAGCGTTTATCCGAAAGTCATCGACTGCCCTGATCCCAAGCGAACTCAGGGAACACTGTCTGCTGTGGCCGCGGATGGAATTGAACTCCGCGCACGAGCACGAGTGACTGTCCGAACAAACATCCAGCAATTGATCGGTGGAGCGACCGAAGAAACAGTAATCGCTCGAGTCGGCCAGGGGATTGTCCAGGCGATCGGTTCGACCAGTTCATACAAGTTGGTGCTTGAGAATCCGGATTCCATTTCAAAGGCCGTACTTTCACAGGGACTCGAAGCTCAGACGTCTTACGAGATCGTGTCTATCGACATCGCTGACATCGATGTTGGTGAAAACATTGGTGCTCGATTGTCGGCCGATCAGGCCGAGGCCGATATGCGTGTGGCTCAGGCCAAAGCCGAACAGCGCCGCGCAGCGGCTCGAGCTCGAGAACAGGAAATGGTGGCTCGCATTCAGCAGAATCGAGCGGCCGTTGTTCTGGCAGAAGCCGAAGTGCCGAAAGCCATTGCCGATGCGTTCACGGACAACAAACTGGGGCTTGCGGACTTCTACGAACTGAAGAACGTGCAGGCGGATACTCGCATGAGAGAATCCATCGCCGGCGATACGACGGGGCGAGCAGGGCGGTCGACCGAGGGCTGAGAATTCGGCCAATCTGTCGAGTGTTTAGTCGCTTGCTGACCTGATGCGTATCGCCGACTTCAGTCGGCATCAGGGCTCAATTTCGCGCCGACAGGTTCGCTTTAGCCAGTCCTTTAACCGGAATGGCGAACAGCTAACAACTCGCCACGTCCGGTTCCGCATTCCTGAACACATGGCTTTTGCACAGCGACAATCGCTACGATCCGTCAGCATTCTGCAGGTTACTGGAGTCGCGCAATCCGTATGAACGTACGATGCACTTCCTCGCGCGTGGCAACCCGCAGCAAGAATCTTCCGGAGCCAATACAACAGGAGTCTGCGCTGCAACTGTTGTCATCGTCTGATGCGTCCAAAGCAAACTCTGCTTGAGCATGCAGTTCGATGCCGAGAATGAGTGAAAGGACTTCCGTGTCCAACGCCGCGTGAGTCATGCTCACCAGCGTTTCGCTCCGTCGAGCGGGGAGCTTAAGAACCGTTTCACGTTTTCGCAATCGAGCCGGTCAAGTTGTTATGAACAACATCGCGGAATTTCAGACTGCGGAAAAAATCCTGCCTTCTCATGTTGTCAGTGAATCGGCCGAACGCGATAACCTGCGACGTCTGATGATCGGGCTCGTTGCTGTTCTGATCTGCATCGGAGTCCAAATGGTGCAAAGCGCCAGCCTGACTTCACGTCCCAGCGAACAGGACGCAGTGTTTCTCAGTAAACATCTGACTTATCTTGCTGTCTCATTATTATTCGGCTTCTTCGCGTCTCGCATCAGCACCGCATGGTTGCAAAAGAATTCCACAACGTTGTTCGGGGGACTCGTCTTTCTGCTTGTGATCCTGCTTGTTCCCGGCATTGGCAGTCGTATCAATGGAGCTCAGCGTTGGCTTCGTTTGGGTGGATTATCTCTGCAGCCCTCTGAACTGGGCCGCATCATTCTGCCACTGATGGCCGCAACAATCATTGGCAATCGTCGGGCTGCTGGATTCTCGCTCAGCACCGTTCCCGCAACACTGATGCCGTTGCTGGTCCTGCCGCTCGTGGCGATTGAACCGGACCTCGGAGCAACCGTTTTTCTGGGTTCCGGATTTATTCTGGCTCTCTTTTTAGGCGGCTGGCCTCTGCGATACTTCATCGGCTGCGCGATGCTGTTTATTCCGGCGGCCGCATCACTGCTGATTCTCAAGCCCTATCAAATGGAACGAATTCGCGGCTTCATGGCCGCGTGGCAGGACCTAAGCCAGGCTCCGTGGCAGGTGCGTCAATCGCTGCTCTCGATCGGGTCCGGTGGACTTAAAGGCACAGGGATCGGAGGAGGCTGGCAAAAGCTCAGCTATCTGCCAGAAGCGAACACCGACTTCGTATTTGCCGTAATTGGCGAAGAATTGGGACTGCTCGGCACAATGACCGTCTGTTTTGTTTGGGTCGCTCTGTTCCTGACCGGCCGCGCGGCTCTGAAGCATCTTCCTCGCACATCATTTGAGTGGATCTTTGGCACCACGCTGCTGCTTCAGCTCGTGCTGCAGGCGATGGCCAATATTGCGGTTGTGACAGGACTCGTTCCTCCCAAAGGCGTGCCGCATCCGTTCATCAGTTACGGCGGAACCAATCTGCTGGTCAGCGTTACGGCCATCGGACTGATCATCGGTATGTCACGCAGCCATGATCATCAGAACGTAGAACCGTAACAGCGACTACGCCGGCGTCCTTGTCACTGGTCACCATTCCACTTCTACTTTTTTGCGTCGGCTGCGGGCTCTTCGTTCCGCGGCTGGCTGAGCAACTCATAATAGCGTTGAACGAGGCTGTCGAATTCTTCCGGCACGGGTTCTCGATCGATGGGCACCATCGCCCGATCTGATTCCAGCTTCATCACTTCCTGATTGATCCGCTGTTGCAGAGCCTGCATTTCGCCCAACAACTGCGACTTCACGAGGTCCCACTGAGGCATCTCGCCGTGACGTTTGAACTCCGCTCGCATCGCACGAGCCCGATCCCGAACCTGGGCCACTCGATTCCGCAGCTCAGGATCTTCCAGCATCTCTTCGATGTCTCGCAACTGATCAGACCACTCGCCAAATTCTTCACCTGTCAGTGGTTTCCCTGGAGCATTATTGCCTCCGGCTCCCCCGTTGTCTTCTCGCCCGCCATCCATCAAAGAAGACTGGCGACGCTGACCATTTCGATTGCCGCCGGACTGATTCTGCGACGGCTCACCAGGCTGAGGCCGATCTCCATTTTCTTGCTGAGAGCCATCCTGAGATTCACCTTGAGCTGAACCCTTCTGCTCCGAATCATCGGCTGGGTTCTGTTCAGACGACTCCTGAGCGTCATCGGCTTTCGATTCCTCTCCGGCCTGTCCCCGCTCGCCCGCACCTTTCTCATCATCCGCACGGGCCTTCTGGCCGGTGCGATCACTCGGCTGGCCCTTCTGACCAGATTGCTGCTGCCGACCAGATTGCCCCGATCGCTTGCCGGGCTCGCCGTTCTTTCCGTCTAACATCTCGGACTCTGATTCTGGCTTCTCACCGGATTCATTTTCGCTCTCACTACCGGACTGGCCTGGTCGGCGATTCTCTGTCTCAGATTCTGCGGCTTCTCCCGTCGCACTCCGAACTTCGCTTGCCAGTTTTTGAGTCGCATCTTCCAACTGTCGCTGTGCGCGTCGCAGAGATTCCGCTTCGCTGCCCAGTACCGAATCCGCCGCGTTCTCAATTCCCTTCTGAAGCTGCTCAATCCCCTTGCGAGCGGCCTGTTCGGCTTCCTGCGACTGCGACCACATGCCGCGACCCGCCAGAAACTCGGTCGCTTCCAGAGCTTCCTCAGGCTTCGAATCTTTCAATTCACGCAGCGTGTCGTACAGCTTGTTCGACAACAACGGCTCGCTTTGTTCCGCTTGCTCAATCATCTGCTTCGTTTGATCGACGACTCGATTGAGCCGATCTTTCTGCTCGCCAAACTCCTTCTGTAATTGATCTCGATTTCGCTCCGACCGCAGCGACGGCTTCTTACTCTTTTCGTCTTCTGCCAAGTTACCCGTTAGTTGCTGCGCGAGTTCTTTCTGACGATCACCTAACTCCCTCGCTTGTTCTCGCAGATCGCGGACGGATTCTTCAAACTGCGATGAAGTCTGATTGCGAAAATCCTCTTTCAGATCTTCAAACTGACGCTCGGCCCGAGTTCCCTCGGAGATCGCTTCGGCCAGTCGACCTTCATCCATCGCGCGAGACGCCTGTTGAACATTCTCGCGAGCTTCCTCCATCTGCTGTTTCATCTCGGATGATTGTGCATTCTGCGGACTCGCGGCCTGCTCCATTCGCTCGCTCAGTTCATCCACATCGCGAAGCATTTCTCGCTGTTCATCACGCAGCCGCTTCAATTCACGCTCGATCTCTTCGCGATCTTTCTCAGTCGTCGCGGCTTGAAGTTCGGACTCCAGTTGCTTCAGTCGATCATTCACCATCTGCTGGCGTCGTGCGAGTTCTTTCAGTCGATTCAGGACCTGCAACTGTTGTCGCTGCTGTTCAGTCTTTTCTTCCTGCTGCTTCTGAACCTGTTGCTCTGACTCATATCGATTGCGTTGATTATCCAGTTCAAGCTGCTGCATTTGCTGCTGCGACGCACTGCTTCCGCCACCACCTCCGCCGCCCTGACTTCGCTGCTGCTGACTAACCTGATTCTCCGCAACACGCAGTTTTAGCAACGTCTGTACGACGACCTGCTCCGTTATCATCGCATCGGCCAGACGAGCACCCTCAGTCCCTGCACTGACATCCTGCAGTTTGCTTCTTACTGCTGTCATCTCTTCCATCGCTCGAGCCGCCAGAGCAGCCGTCTTTGGATCACTTTGTAGCTCTTCCATCGCGGCCTGAAGCTGATTCTTCGCTTCACCCTGTGACTCCGCAATCGTCTCAACATCTTCGGCAAATGTACCATTCCTGTGACTGGCCACTTCCACTCGAATCGTATTCCATGTGGCGGAAATGATTTCCTTCTGCAGCTTCAGCACACCATCAACCGCACTACCTTGCTGTTGTTGCGACTGATTCTGTTGCTGTTGTTGCTGCTGGTCTCCACCTTGCTGAGCTTCCCGGAAGATCTCTTCGAAGCGGCGAACTTCCGCGAACACAAGATCGCTGTAACTTCGCCGCTCAGTGCCATCCGCCGCAATATCGGTCGCCCAGAAGGAATAGGTCACCAGATCATCCGGCGCTGCGTTCAGAGTTTCCATCTCGATCTCATGAGACAACTTCGCGGCCAGCAGCGGTTCAACGGTAACCGGCGCTGCCTGATTCGCTGCATCAGGGCTTGCAGCCACATCTGTCGCGACAGATGCTGTTGCAGGCGCCTTTAGAGAGAACTCTTTCGTCTCTCCGCCCGAAAGAGAAAACTGCAGGCCATAATCGACCAGATTGAAATCGTCGCTGGCCTGCGCTTCGACAAGAAATTCCTGCAGCGGTGAAACGTTCGTATCGCGTCCCGGAAATGTCGGCTTAATCTTCGCTGGCTGATTGAAAACAACCTTGATCGTGATCTGCTCTTCGTCTTTCGGCTTGCGGCCTTCCGAATCCTCCAGCAGCACGGTCCAGACATTGCTGTCTGTGATAATCAATGTTGCTTCCATGACCGCTGAAGCGGCCTGCGAGATCACAGCAGATTCCACTGGAGCAGATTTCTCCTCACCAGCTTTTTGTGGAGTCGTTGTTGTATTGGCCGTTGGGGTCAAAGCAATCGTCGTTAGGTCGCGAGACTGCAGTTCGGCTTTAGCCACTGGCTTATTCAGATACAGCCTTAACGTGACCGTGGAACCTTCCGTCACCGTGATTCGCATCACATCTTCGATTGTTTCCTGAGGTCGTCCTGCCCAGGCGGGCGGAGTAATCACCGCATCGACCTGCTCCAACTTCGGCCGCACGTAGGTTCTGACATTGAAGGCCGAAGAGATCAACGGCGTCGCCGACTGACTTTCTGCTTGGGAATAGAGCACTCGATAATTACCGTCGCTGGTGATCTCTTCCATGCGCGCCGCGAAGACACCAGCGTCCACGGTCTCCGACATCGTCAACTGGCGGCTGACGTTTTTCGCATCGGTAAACTCCAGAATTGATTTGGCCGGACTGACTCCCGGAAAGCGAGCGACAACGGTCAGGGCAGATCCAAGCTCAATCTCGGTATCACCCGGTTCAATCACCAATTCCGTCACTGGCGTCGCAGGAGCTTCGGCATTGCTTTCCGCACGGTCAACGATCGAAGATGGCTTCAAGAGATCTCGACCATATCGACTGGCGGCCATCACGCTGGACACCATTAACACGAACGACAGGAAACTGAGCACCGTCCAGGCCGTCATCTGACGCCCCGGAACAACTCCCGACCAATCTCGATGCCGCGCCAGCTTGTCGGCTTCCTGAATGGCCATGGCAGCCAGCACAGAAGGGCGACGTCCTGCTTTATCGGCGACCTGCACAGCGGTGATAACGGCGTCGTTGACTTCGGGATCCGTCTTCTCGATCAATCGAGCCGCCTCAGTCCGCGTTGGATTCTTCACCAACAACCGCGCAAGCAGAATTCCGATGATCGTTGTGCCGAGCACCACAGGGAACTCAACTCCCAGA
>CAMAXD010000153.1 GCA_945861975.1 Candidatus Kuenenia stuttgartensis
CTTGGGAGCACCGCCGCCGCCATGCATCGAGATAAACAAACTGCGTCCATGCGCTGGAACATCGCCAAAGGTCTGATACCAGAAAGGCATGCGGAGTTCGCCAAACGCAAGTTCGCGGGCTTCCATCTCCTGTGCACGTTCCCTGCGGAGAGAGTCACGGCGATTGTTCCAGAGCAGTTCAGAGACTTTCTCTGAATCTTCCTTTGAGATGGCAGAGGCCGCCCAGGGTTGAGCACTCAGATCTGTCAAAGCGGCGTCAGTCAATTCATGAGACTTCAGCCACGTCTCCAGGGACATGACGGCTGAATCAGCCGTTATCTGTGCCGAAGCATTACCAGGATTCTGAAGCAAAACGATGACCACGATCACAAAGAATAAACGACTCATGAGCAAACACTCCACAGAAGCGTTATTGCGAGATCAGCGTCTCAACATAGGTTGAGTAAATGTATCAGAAACCGATTGTGCGTGTGTGGTTCAAGTTGGGGCCTGCACGCGTTGTCACACCAACAGCCCGTTGTCTGGACAACGCTACGTTGGGGCGAATGTTGAGCTTTCTTGTAAGGCTCTGCCTGTAATCTTCTCAGAAGCATCCGTAAAACGTGTGGTCAACAACCCGACTTTATTTGAACCACAGATGACACAGGTTGCACAGATATGGATCGCATTTTCTGGAAGGGAACGTCTTCGCCCTGCACAATGAGATGATCGCAAGTGCTCGCCCCAACGATGGAAGGAAAACTCACCACGGAACCCTGGGCTATGTCGTTAAGCGTAGATCTCCCGGACCACATGCCCTTCTACGTCGGTCAGCCGGAAATCACGCCCTGCGTAGCGATAGGTCAGGCGTTCATGATCGAGTCCCATGAGATCCAGAATCGTCGCGTGAAGGTCATGGATGTGGACTTTGTTCTCGGCGGCGTAGTAACCGTAATCATCTGTTGAGCCGTACCGGAAACCGCCCTTCACACCACCGCCGGCCAGCCACATCGTAAAGCCTTCCTGGTTGTGATCTCGCCCAGCCGCCGGGCCTGTTGTTTCGGCGGTTGGCGTGCGTCCGAATTCGCCGCCCCACCAGATCAAGGTGTCTTCCAACAGCCCGCGGGTTTTCAGATCCTGCAACAACGCCGCAATAGGCTGGTCGACTTCGAGAGCATTCTTCGCATGAGCGGTTTTTAATTCAGAATGCTGGTCCCACTGAACTTTGTCGTCGTTGTGAGTGACCTGGATGAATCGAACACCGGCCTCGGCGAATCGGCGAGCCATCATGCACATTCGTCCGAAGTTCGCAGTGACCGGATTATCCATGCCGTACATTTTGTGAGTTGATTCGGACTCCGTCGACAGGTCTTCAATCCTTGGCAATTCAGACTGCATCCGAAACGCCAGTTCGAACGACTGCATGCGTGCCTCTAGAGAGGCCTCGGCGCCGGATCGAGCCATGTGTTCTCGATTACGCTGTTCAAGACGCTCCAGTTGCAACTGCTGGATCTCACGCGGCAATCGCGAGTTGCGAATAAACTTTACCTGCGCTTTGGCTGAGGGAATGCTGGCATTGCCAATCGCGGTGCCCTGGTAGGTTGCCGGAAGAAACGCAGAGCTCCAATTATTAACTCCACCAAACGCGAGTGTCGGGCAGATCGTCACGAATGCTGGCAGGCCGGAGTTTTCTGTTCCCAATCCATAGCTGACCCATGATCCCATGCTTGGCCGCACGAAGTTGTCGCTGCCCGTGTGAAGTTTCATCACAGCTCCACCGTGAGCCGGGTTGGTGCCGTGCACCGAATGGATCATGCAGAGATCATCCACATGAGCCGCCACTTTCGGGAACAAATCGCTGACCCACAGACCGCTCTCGCCATACTGACGAAAACGCCACGGCGACTTCAGCAGGTTACTCGTCGCGTTAAACTGGATCTCCGGCTTGGCGAACGGAAGTGGCTTGCCATCATCACGAGTCAACAGCGGCTTGGGATCGAACGTGTCGACCTGTGAGGGTCCGCCGCTCATAAACAGAAAGATGATCCGCTTGGCCCGAGCGAGGTGATGCGGCTGCGGAGCGCCCTGCTGGATCTGTCCCACGACGGAGCTCTGACTCTTCGACTCTGAACCAACCGTTGTCTCAGCAAGCAGCGAAGAGAACGCCAGCGATCCGAACCCGGCCGCGGTTCTTTGCAGAAGGTTTCTGCGAGAACTCTGAGGGAACAAGACATCCAAAGGCATTTGCAGGTCAGCCATCTACCATTCTCCTTCTGGCTCACAGACATTCGTCCGGGAGCAGAGTTCGAAAGTGTCGCCGTTGCGCATTCACTCAGAACTTATGAATGAACCGCTCCGTCGACAGTCTAAGAACCAAGCAGCATACACCAGCCCATTCGTGCATTGAACTGGCAGTGCTCAGAATTCACTGACGAGAACTGGAAATGAGCCCAGGCTGAATCTCTGCTTAAAGAGTGACTTTCACCCTTAAGTGCTGGAACAATTCGCAATCATCTTGAGAACGCCAAAGATTCGGGCTCTATACTCATGGCAGACCTAAGAGATTTGAACAAAGTTTGACCACGAAAGACACAAAAAAATTGCATTGAAGTCCAGCAGACGCATGCCGCCTTTTCATGTGTTCGTATCTTTCGTGGTGACAAAAAGAAACTCGCTCGACTGGCACGAATCGGTTTCCAATGTGGCCGTCTCGCTCCGTCGAGACGAGTCCTTGCAGACAGCCTGTCGCTGAGAAAACTCCGGAGCATTCGCCAACACAACCTCAGCATTGCGGTTTGGACATTGGCGGCTGGCTCTGGCCGCGCAACGCGCATCGCCTAAGGCACATCTCGGCGGAGCGAGATGGCGACATTGGTCGGCACCATGATCGCCAGGCAGATTGTCCCAGCCGCAGACGCCGGACGATACACATCGCCGGCACGCAGTCTCGAATCCAAGTTGACAAGGCTGCAACTATTTCTGCTCATGATAATCTTTCCACATCCAGACCAGCGTATCGGCAAGGGTGTGCTGGAAGACACGGCCGTCACAATGGCGAGAGTCTTTGCTGAAGATGTAGCGGTATTCGTAGCCCTTGGCCTTCAATGCGGCGGCGGTGCGTTCATTTGCCATGACCCAGTTGTGATAGGTCTCTTCGGCATCCTGTGCTCGATTGTCGTGTTCCGCAACGTGAGTGAAAATTCGCAGCGGCTTCTTTTCGCTGTTCTCAATGAGCTTTTTCCCGGAATGATATTCCCACGCACCAAGCAGATACTCGACTTCCTCGGCGGCATCGTCGTCCTGTTGATCAACGAATGTGCCGGAATAGGTAATCAGTCGGCGGAACAAGTCTGGTCGAAACCATCCCATCGCCAGGGCGGCTGCTCCGCCGGAGCTGCAACCCATCACGCCTTTGCCCCACGGATCGTCCGTGAAAGCCAACTGAGGGTGCGCGGCGCGAATCTCGGGATTGCTTAAAACCGCCGGCAGAACTTCATCGTTGATGAAGCGAGCCAGCCGATCGGACATCGTATCATACTCCAGACCTCTCTGACTGCCGTAACTGTCATCTCCGCCGTTCTCCACTGCAATGACGACAAACGCTGGCAGCTTGCGATCAGGATTTTTCGAAATCGTCAGGTTGTCCAACGCGTTGCTGACAAGTTTGAATTGAGCAGGCCCGTCGTGAATCACCTGAATCGGAGCTTTCGTGCCGTCTTTGTACGCGGCCGGAACATAGACGAAGATCTTGCGTTCTTTGCGAACAGGCTTGCGAGGATCGAGGGTCTTGTCGTCGCCGCGATAGATCTTGCTGTCCGCAAGAGCCATTGAAAACTGGAAAGACCGGCCTTGAGGATTGCCTTTGTCTGTGAGGTCCGGATCGACTTTGTAATCCGGCCCGATGATGAAGTTGCCGTTGCCTTTGGTCCCGGCATGATCTTTTGATGCGTCATCGGGGGAGGCTGGAACCGCCAGCAGTTCGCCTAACAGAACAGTCAATGTGAACGCGACACACAGAGAAGCTTTTGAAGATGTCATATTGGTATGGTTAAAAAATAGAGTGGGATATACGACCTGGGAGAAACGATAATGGAACTCAAAAAGTAATAGCCGAGCGCTAATGCCCTGCGGTAGTTGGATTGACTCAAGCAACAACCCGTGAGTGAAGTTGCTACTTCGCAAACACCGAATTCTGCTGCTGTCCACCGGCCTGAACAAACGCCAGCAGGTCCAGAATCTCATCGCGAGTAAACGTAATCAGCAGACTCATCGGCATCGTAGATACGTTTGAGGCCTCCAGTTCTTCGATGTCCGCGCGGGCGATCGTAACTTTTACCTCGGGTTTCAGCGGATTTGGCAGCAGCGTGATTGAGGCATCGTTCTGCTCAAGCATCAGTCCCGAGATGACTCGACCGTCGTTCAACGCGGCGACCCACGTTTGATATTGCTTGTTGATCTCGGTGGATGGTTCCAGTAACTGCTGTAGAAGTTTCTGGCCCTTGAAGCGATCGGCGATCTTTGTGAGATCCGGACCGAGCACAGTGCCAACTTCATTCAGTTTGTGACACTTGCTGCAACCCGCGATCTCAAAAACCTTTCGCCCCTGTTCATAATTGCGACCAGCAAGTTTGTCGGCATCGGCAGCGAGCTCAGCCGAGTTCCACATCTTCACGAACTTACGAACCGGGGCACTAGCCGACTCGGGCAACGGCTGACCATCGGGAATCACAAACAGGCTTCCCTGCATGACTCGCCAATGTCCCGGATACGTACACACAAGTCGATATTCACCGGGCTCTTTGGGAGCTTCGAAGAACATCGTGTACTGATCACCAGGCTGAAGAATCGGCGAGAAACAAATCTCGGCCGAATCATTCGGCACATAATGAGTCGCGATGGCTCGTGGATTACTGGCCAACTGCATCGACTGTTCGCCAAACGCATCGATCTGGTCGGCTTTCACGACGGCCACATTGTGCGGCATGCTGGGATCACCGTTTTTAAAGGCCAGTGAGACGCGAGTTCCCGGAGCGACTCGCAGTTGTCTTGGTTCGAACTGCAGACCCGCCGACGCGCTGACGGAGATCTTGACAGAACTCGACACCCAACCAAAATCGGTACCCAGCTTTTCCTGCTGCACCAGTCGTGGGTCCTGTTCATACTTTTCTGCGATCGGAAAGTCGGGAGCTCGCCGTTTTGCAACCGCCACGTATCCCGGATACTTGTCGAAATCCGGACGCAGTTCATAAATCGACGCCAGAACATCCGGCTTGAATTCATGCCCGGCCGCGGTCTTGAGTCTCATGTGAACATGAAACTGCATCGCCGGATGCATTTGAGGGATCTCAAGGAAGATCGACTTCGCATCTTCCAGAAGTCGCACTGATTTCACATCGACCAGATCATGCCCCTGTCGGCCCGGTTCGCGAATTGAAAACTCCGGCGAGCCATACCCCGGGCTGTAGAGATAATTCCATTGCTGGCAAAACGTGTTCTTGAGGCTCACGGAATTTGGATCCAGCGTTTCACTGAACCGCACGATCACGCCATTGTGATGCGACTCAATGGCCGTCGGTAATGGAAATGGTTTTCCCGTTAGACGAACTCGCTGCAGGCAGCCGTCTTCGGCAGCATAGCTTTGCCAGCCTTCGGTGCCGCCCACATACATGCAGCCATCGTGGTTATTGAACGCGACGCGGCAGACACCGCTCAGATAATCCCCCGGCAAAGGAACGACGGCTCCCTGAGCTTTCCCGTTCACGACGTCTCGCAGAACCACATACGTTTGGCAAGCACCAAAGGAAGTTCCAATCGCAGCTCCACTAAGCGACCCCAATCGCTCGTCGGTCGGCAGAAAGCCAATCTCACCGGACGAGTTGTCCAGTCCTCGAGGAAGAAAAACCAGCGGCAAATCGTACCCATATTTCCCATGATCAGGTTTCGGGCCTTTTAGACCATGGTAGCTGTGACCAGCGACTTCAAAGATCGCAGAAGCAGGAGTCCATGTCCCTTCCTGCACACTGCTCAGGACAACGGAACCGTCGGGAGAAACTCCGATCCCGTTGGAATTGCGAAGGCCGTTCCCCAAAGATTCAATCGCGCCGGCGGAGTCCATGCGAGCAACTCCGAAGTCTCCGGAAGAAATCGCCCAGTACAAGCGACCAGTCTGATCCTGCTGCAGCGAAGTGCAAAAGTCATGACCGCCGGTTGTCGGGAAGGCATTCGTCACGCATTCGTAAAAGTCCGTTTCATGATCGCCGTTGAAGTCGTGCAGGCGAGTAATCTGGTCGGATCCCAACACCAAAATCTTGTCATTCTGAATGACGATCCCGAGTGCCTGATAAAAGCCGGCGGCGATTCTCTGCCAGCGCAGAGGTTTTGTTGCCATCGAATCAATTCCATCGACAAGCCAAACTTCGCCCATCAACGTCGACACGACAACTCGGCCGTCTTTCAGACATCCCACGCCACCAAGTCGCATCGCAGATTTGAAGGGATTGGAAGCAACTGGAGGCAACGTCACAGTATCAAGAGCCATCGGCCCTGAATCATCGGCCAATACGCCCTTGGTTTCGACTAGCTTTGCAGCCCATTGTCCGGTGGCACCCGCAAGATACTGGTCTCTTGTCACAATCGCAGTGGCATCAATCTTCGCTGGCGGCTGAATGGTCTCTTTGGGACCGGACGAGATCTGAATCGAAACTGATCCGGCAACCTTTCCGCCGTCAAATTCAACACCCAGAGAACCATCGCGTTCGACAAGGTTTACGCCGGCGACGTGATCCAGAAGACTCAAACGAGTCACGTGGCCATCAGTGGCAGTCGCAGTGATTTGAGCAATATTTTGGCTGGGCACATCAATCTTGACGCCAGCCGGCGGCGTCACAATCTTCAGGAACGAAGCGGGCAGCGATCCCTCAATTTGCAGAGTGCGAATCAATTGGCCATCAATGACCCAGACACTGTCCAGAATCGTCGCCTCTCCAATTTGACTTGAGAACGCCACTCGATTTCCATGGCGATAGTAGCCGAGGTAGCGACTGTTGATTCCTTGCGGAAGCTGCCATCCGCCCTGAGTGAAATCGAGGAATCGCTGGCCCGCCGGCTCAACACCCCCCATCAGTCCGAAGCGAACAAAGCCCCACTTCACAAATCCACCCTTCCACGCATCAGTGAAGGTGATTCGCAGTGGGTCGTAGAGCAGCGTCGTCTTGCTGTCAGCGTCGACTTCAACGTTGACGCCTTTAAACGTCGTCTGTCCAAAATGGCGAGTCAACTGGCAGACAACATTCCCCGAGTCGACGTCATTCAGACTGTGGTCGAAGCTGACATCTTCCGGATTCTGACCCCAATGCCCGAAACCACCACCATCCAGCCCCGGAAACTGCGGCAGCACGTCGACAGGCCCTGTCGGCCGATGATCCAGAAACTGTTCGGCTTGGCGCGAATAGAAATCTTTGACGCGGTTCTGAGGAAACGGCAGCTTAGGATCGGATTGTGCGGCAGCATCCATTGTCAACAGATGGAGGCAAATCAAACCTGTCAGAAGGTAACGTACGTGAAACATGCGGGATCCAGGCGGGAAATAAACAGGAATATCCATCAGGAGTAGCACAGTTGAACGAATAGAAGTCGTCCTGTCTACCAGATGCTCGTCTGCGACACTGTTGTCGCCTGAGCGCGACATACGGCGCGCCTTTCATCAGTCCGCACACTCATCCGCCGCGTCTGGCGGCTCGCATCGAGACTCGTGCGGAGATCTTGCAGGGCCTTTCATGCCGTCCCTGGAACGTGATAGTGAATTATTGAATTCGTCGCTTGTCGCCGATCCGGAGGTGACGGCGATGCCCGTCCGGCATGGCACGTTCCTTGCATCTCAGGATTTCTCATTCTGACGATACGTTCGCTGCACGAACTGACTCGGAGCAAAGGTGCAGCACCTTCTCCCACCACTTGTTGATAAGGATAATGCCATGGCGACACACGCCGCCGTAAGAGCCGCATTGGAAGCCAGGTTAGAAGAACTGACGCGACGAGGTGCTGAGATTGAATCGGATCTCAGCAATCCCGGAAGCAGTGACTGGAGTGAGAACGCTGTGGAATCCGAAGACGACGAGGTTCTGTCTGGCGTGGGGCGAGTGACGAAGGACGAGATTCAGGAGATTCGACTGGCTCTCAATCAGATTGAAACCGGCCATTACGGAACCTGCACGGCCTGCGGTGAAAAGATCTCGCAGGAGCGTTTGGCTGTGCTGCCTTATGCCACGAAGTGTATTCGGTGTGCATGACGGTGCTGCTGCGTCAGATCTTATCCCCCGTCCAGATACTTTCGGGCTCGAGGATGACATCGATACGCCCACAAATGATCCGCACGCCCCCAGTGAATCCTGAGCTTTGCCGAACAGGTAGTGCTCGATAAATCCACCGCGGAGCGGTACGGCAGGTTTGCCCGCAAGTGATCTGTGTACCTGCCTCAAGCAGAGTCCGGACGGGAACGGTCCTGGCGGTGACGCCTGCACGCGACCGTGAGTTTCGGCAGCTTCCCTGGAAAGGCGGTCCCTTGTTCTGAGTGACTTCGATACTTATGGGTTTTCAGATTCCGGGGACTGGACATTCTTCTGAAGCTCCGTCAGTTGTTCCTGCAACTGGCGAACTTGTTCCTGAAGCTGTTTGATGGCCGCCTGAGTTTCCAATGAAGCGGCAGATGCGGCTGCGACCTCTTCACCATTGTCAGGGGCTGCAATTATGATTCGGGAAGCAGGATTCTCTGTTGGAGCGGACTTCGTTGGAGCGGACTTCTCGGCCATCTGTCGCAGTTTCTCAATGAACGCGTGGACGTCCTTTTGTTCGCCCGGCACGCCACCCTCAATCAGCAGACCGGGATGAATGCGACGTACTCGCACATCTGGATTGGCACTTCCCAGCAATTCATTAAAGTCTTCGGCGTCCATTCGTGCGGGAACGACCATTGTGGGCACTTGCATCTTTCGAGGAGTCACGGAAATCTCCTGCCGATCGCCTGCTCGAAGAACAATGAGTTTCACAGGGGAGCCGTCAGATTCTGACACCATCGCGACGAGCTGACTCAGCGATTCCAGATCTTTGTCGTTGATGCTGACAATGATGTCGTCCTTGTTCAGTCCGGCCTCTGCCGCTGGCGTTTCTTCTCGCACTTCCAGGACAACCAGTCCCTTGTCGCCCAGCTTCAGGTGCCCCCGCAGAAGCTCACTGGATTCTTCGCACTGGACGCCAAGTACGTATCTTTCTTCGGTGGTTGCCTCCGGCAGAGGCACGGTGTTTGAGCCGCCGTCTGCCTGTGAGCCGTCAGCGGTTTCAACCTCAACGTTCGCGGGATTCTGCGCGGGGTGCAACAGTCTGGCCTGGTCGCCATTGAACTGATACTCCTTGCGTTTCCCTTCCGCATCAATGATCACAATCTTCCCACTGACACGAGACTTCGGCTTGGCCGCCGGGTTCTCAACCGCGTCCGCATCGTGTTTCTCGTCGTTCCTTACGAACGTGACTGTCAGAGGCAACTCGTGGACTTCTATCGCAATGCTCTTGTTTCCATCCGCGTTCAATTCTTCTTCAAGCTCTGGCAAACCATGTTCGTCGCTCAAAAAATAACCAACGGCTGTCAGCGAATCACTCACAAGCGAGCCACTGAGAAGTGATTCATTGTCAAAAACGGGGACAGAAGTGGCAAGACTGCCACTGATCAAGCCGCCAATCAGGAGAGCGGAAAGCGATTTCATAAGATGCTCCATCAGCCTTAAGGAATTACTGGAAGGAAATATTCACGATAAAGTTGTGAGGTTCGAACACTTCGTTTTTTGAAGGCCCGAATCGGTTAAGAAAGTCGTCACGGATGATTACTTTGCAGGTTGTGTCTGCCGAAACGTTTCGATTGCCGCAAGGCGAACCTTGTCTGCGATTGGTTGAGGATTACTGCTCACGTCGCTTGAACACACGCACTCACTTCGCGGCCAGCCGCGAAGTCCTGCCGTGCTGGCAACACCTACGAGACAACTTTGCGCGGCAGGCAGGACCTAACGAAATCCCGACAGTGTGGTCTGTGGTTTCCGCGGCCAGTTGCACTACTGCATGTCTGACGATGAGTCTTCAGACACGGGAATCAGCATTGACTTGTTGCCTTCGACCGGCAGAACCATCCATTGCACGTTCTCAGAGTTACCTTTTGAACCTGAAAAGATCGGATGACGCCGGTCCAGTTCATAAAGTTTGCTCAGATCTGTCACAACCGGGATTTCTACGGAACGTCCGCCCGGCTGAAGTTCAACGCGATACTGTTGTGCCCCGTTTGCCGCCGAGGGATAAAGCGGGGATCGAACCGACGAGTCCGTTTGGGAAAGTGAATTGTTGCCTGCTGACTTTGTACTGTGGAAATCCGGAATCAACAGCCCGCTGACGAAGGCGATCGCGGCACACAATGTCAGAGAAGTCACGGGGTGCGACCACCAACTCCGCACCACGTCATTCAGCTTGATCACTTGCGGTTGATTTTTGCCCTTTGGAACTACGGCCTTAGCGCCATCGTCTGTGACGGTAGAGTGCACTTCAGGTGCTGGTAGTACATAGGAAACCCGTGCGGGAATATGTTCGTGCCTTGCCTGCGACGTCGCCACGTTTTGTCCTCGGGTCAGGATGGAGCGAATTCGACGGTCTTCCAACAAACCGCAGGCCAGAGTTTTCCAGCCGTCGGTCATGCTATCCAGCTGTCGCAGCAGTTCAGAAGCCTCCCGTGCGGACAGTTCATTATCCACACACTTTTGAATTTTCAGCTCGTCACTTTCCCGCATCAACATGTTCCACGTCCTTCATCGTCGAACCTTACGAGCAGCCGGCGGAAGTTCTTTCGGGCTCGCAAAAGTCGGTACTCAATGGTGTCTTCCTGTACTCCCATATGGACGGCCAGCTCTTTGTAGCTCCAGCCCTCCGCATACTTCAGCATCAGGATTTGTCGCTCGATCTCCGGAAGTTCACGGAGTGCCTTCTGAATGTTTTCTTGAGTTTCCGATGCCAAAAGGCCATCCAGTGGCGACACGGGCGGCTCACTTCTGGCGGCTGGATCTGCTGCCACACGGGCATGCATTTTTCTTCGTCGCCCAGATGATCTGCGGTACATCAGAACCTGACGAACTGCGATCTGATACAGCCACGCGGGAATCCGATTGACCTGGTTCAGTATCGCACCATGCTTAACGATCGCCAGGGCAATGTTCTGCATCACATCCTCAACGGCATCCGGCTCATGCAAGCGACTGCGCACGACGGTCCGCAGCCAGTTTTCATGTTCAAGATAGACAGCCTGGGGGCTTTCGGTGGTCAAGATGATCATCCGGACATGGTCACGAGAGCGTTCAAGAGTCAGATTGTACGGTGAATTGATGCCAAGCGAGCCAACAGGTTTTCTCGTCGAGGCCAGGGAGCCTGCAGAGCACTTCGCGGTTGTCTCACGCAGACCCAATTCTCCGCACAGGATCTTGTTTGTAGCCGACTTCTTGAGAACTCAGGATCCTTCACGAAGCCTGTTCCGAAAAAGCCAACCGGATCACGGGAAACTGCTCGGTCAAAGGGGTTACTGGGAACTTTCGCAGGTTAGGTTGCTGAGGCGGACGGTTTCCTGAAACAATTCTGGTCGAAATGCAAAATATTGAGCCGCGGAGACCCAAATTATTGTCCGATTTTTGAGGCCCTGTTCGGCACAACTTCGCCAAGTTCACGCTCGACGTTTTTAACTTTTTTTTAAAATTGTCGAGTCAAAATGCCATTGGGAGCCGATCTCAATTGCATACAACATTTTGTGTTGACAGATTGATCAGCCCCACTATATTGCGGTGGTTGTCGATTAGTCGGCTTGGCTGCTATGGTGGCCCCGGTGGTCGCAAACCGTTATCTGAAAACGGTTTGAGTGACCCCGAAGCCGGTCGATTGACAGTGCGATGCAGCTGAATATCCTGCTGCTCGTGCGGTAAGGATGCCCCCCTTCGACAGGAGGTCGACCATGATGACGAATATGTCGTGTCAATTACTTTCTGCAGTTCCCGTCGCTTGCGTTTTCCCTCAATCTGATTGCCCTGATTGAGGTGCCCCCGAAAGTCACTAGCGATCGTTGCTGCGCGTCTGGATTTTGCTGCGAAATTCGTTGAGTGTTGTGTTGTTGAAGTTTGTGGTGTTGAGTTTGTTTTTAACGTGATGGAGTCTCTGCGCAAGACGCGCAGTTTTCACCCGGAAGAATAAAGAAGGGGAGTAGCGTCGAATGATTCGAGCAGTGTCAGAATGGATTATCCGTAAGCGAGATGGCCGAACGGTTCCGTTTGAGTCTCGCCTGATCAACAAAGCGATCCTTAATGCGTTCCGCGCAGAATTGAATCTGGCTGATCATCAGCCGATCGACCGCGACATTGAAAAAGAAGTGGCTTCAATCACTGATCAGATCGTGAGTGACGCCGGCAGCGATGCGGCCACGGACCGCGGTGTCGGGGTGGAGCAGATCCAGGATTTCGTCGAAATGCAGCTGATGAAGCGCGGGCACTACCGGGTTGCTCGACGTTACATCGTCTACCGTGCAGAGCACGCCAAAATCCGTGCTCTCCAGCAACTTGATGTCGTTGAAGGCGCCGACGCTGTCGCGCAGCCTCGCATGTTTGTCAAGCTGGAAGATGGCGTTAGGGTTCCTTTCGATGTGAACCGTATTCGTCGGCGGATGGAACTGGCCTGTGCCGGCCTGGCAGAATGTGATGCCGAAGAGCTGACTCAGGAAGTCATCAAGTCCGCGTTTGACGGCATTTCGGTTGGGGAAATCTACCGAGCGATGATCCTGGCGGCTCGCTGTCGCATCGAAACGGATCCGGCTTTCGACATTGTGGCGGCGCGCCTGCTGCGAATGGTGATCAGCAACG
>CAMAXD010000154.1 GCA_945861975.1 Candidatus Kuenenia stuttgartensis
TCGGGAGGCGTTGATTCGACGGTCATCTGTGGCCTGATGCAAACGCAATTGGATCGCCCGGTGCAGACGTTCTCCATTGGCTTTCCCGTGGCCGCGTTTGATGAACGCGAATATGCGAGGCAGGCTTCAAAGCAACTTGGAACTGACCACCATGAAGCCGTCGTCACACCTGATGCATTGGCCATCCTGCCGCAATTGATCTGGCACTATGACGAACCGTTCGGAGACAGTTCTGCGATTCCGACGATGTATCTTTCGAAGATGACTCGCGAACACGTCACGGTCGCTTTGACGGGCGATGCTGGCGATGAATTGTTCTGCGGCTATGAACGCTACCGTGCTGCTCGCATGACTGGCCAGATGGACTTTGTTCCGCGTTGGATGCGTCAAATGATGTCGTCGGTGATTTCGCGACTTCCGGCATCGGCCGAACATCGATCGTTTCGACGTCGACTGAAGCGGCTGGTGGAATCTTTGGCTCAGGATCCTGAGCGTCGTTATTTGAACTGGATTACGATCTTCAATTCGTCTCGGCTTGAATGGCTGGTGACACCGGAATTATGGAAGCTCGCGCAGGCCGAGGATCCGGCAGCCTGCATTTTTTCTGCGTACGAAAAGTATCCGCAGCGCGACTTTATTACTCGAACAACGGCGACCGACGTCCAGACTTATTTGCCATGCGATATTCTGAATAAGGTCGATATTGCCAGCATGGCAGCGTCGCTGGAGTGTCGTTGTCCGATGCTGGATCACAAGGTCGTGGAGCTGGCAGCTCGGATGCCGATCGAAGTGAAGCAGACGATGCAGCAGTCCAAGAAGGTGCTGGTTGAGACGTTTAAAGATCTTATTCCGCCAAATATCCAGACTCGAAAGAAGATGGGATTCGGCGTTCCGATCGACCATTGGTTTCGAGCGGAACTCAAACCGATGCTCTATGACGTGCTGCTTTCAGAGCGATGTCTGGGGCGGGGTTTGTTAAATCCTTCTGCCGTGAGAACTCTTATTGAAGAACATGTTTCCGGAACTATGGACCATGCTTATCGGTTGTGGAATTTGCTGTGCCTTGAGCTTTGGCAGCGCATGATTCTGGATGATGTCCCGCCGATCTCGGCCCCGACGTCGTTCGTGTGACTGAGCGCATCGGGGGATTTTCGTTTATCGCGAGTCAAAGACTGTTTGTCACGTCGCCCATGATCTCGAGAACTCGATCGATCTCAGCATCAGTTCCGATGGTGATTCGCAGACCGTCGAGCGTTCCTCCATCTGGCAATGCGTCCGGGAATCTCATGTAGCGAACCAGGATCTTGCGGGCCTTGAGCTGTTCGTAGATTTCTTTGTGCTGACCGGTGGCATGAGTCGTCCAGAGGAAATTGGCTTCGCTCGGATGCACCAGAAATCCGAAGGTCGGCAGGGCTGCCGCCAGTCGTTCACGAGTCGCCAGGATGCGAGCGCGGTTTTGCAGCATCCAATCCTGATCTTCCAAAGCGGCGGTTGCGGCGGCGATGGCGACCGTGTCACAGTTGTAGCTGTCTTTGACCTTCTGCATGCCACTGATCAGGTCCGGGTGAGCGACAGCGAAACCAAATCGAATTCCAGCCAGACTGTAAGACTTGCTGAACGTGCGAGTCACGATCATGCGACCGTCGAACAGATCGTTTCGCAGCAGTTCGCCGCGGTGCGGTTTCTGGCAAAAGTCTCCATACGCTTCGTCCAGAATGAGCACACCCTGTTCGGGCAGAAGTTGAGCCAATTGTTCGGCCGACCACAGCGTTCCGGTTGGGGAATTTGGATTGGGGACAAAAAAGATGCGAATCTTCTTTCGCAGTTCGGCAGCTTCAGCGGCATCCCACTGCCAATGGGAATTCAGTCGCAGGCGAAGAACGCGACTGCCCTGAATGTGAGCGAGCGATTCGTACAGGACGTAACTGGGATACGGATAAGCGATCGACTGATCAGCATCACAGAACGAACGAGTAATAATAGTCAGATTTTCATCACTACCGTTGGCTGGAAGAATCCAGTCCGGATCGACATTGAATAACTTCGCTGCAACTTTTCGGAACCCCGTCGCACTGGGATCGGGATAGACGTTCAGACGACCTTCAGCAGCCCGGCGAATAGCATCGACAACTCGCGGTGAAGGCGGATAGGGATTCTCATTCGTGTTGAGCTTGACCCAGCCGCCTTCCTGAGGCTGCTCACCGGGAGCATAGCCTGCCATTCGATCAATTGCCGGGCGAAAGACGGAGGTCATAACGAAGATCGATCCTGAAGAATTCTGATAGAGAGCGGCAGTTTGCCTTTGTCCTGAATTGGAATTGTAGGCCTGAGCTGGAATTGTAGGCTGTACATTCTTGTCCGACACAACTCGACGGGCAGGAATGCCCATTTTACGGCACGAATCGAGTGGATTGTCGGACGTTTCACGATGTCTTACAACAGTCTCACCCCGGAATTCGCAAACGTCTGAAATTCGCCATCTCAAAGGCACAGACAAACGGGCTCGATGACTGATTCGGAGTGCTGCAGATGAACGTATCGGAAAACCTGACTCGCCGAAATTGGCTGGCTGCATCTGCTGCCATGGCCTGTGGTTTCGCGGTTCCTCAAGGGGCTTTTGCCGCTACTCAGCAACTGAATCCTCCTGAACGTTCAGATTGGCCGCCGCTGGGAAATCGTCCTCCCAAACTGGTCACGGGGATTCTGACGACCTATTTCAAGGGTTCCCATTCTGACGTCTTAATCGGTCGACTTCTGGAAGGCTGGAAGATTGATGGTGGCATCGGGCCAGCGTTGAAACTGAGTTCTCTGTACATCGATCAAACGGTCAAAACAGAGTTCGGACGCGAGCTGGCAAAAAAGTACAATATCCCGATCTTCGAAACAATTGAAGGTGCGGTCACGGTGGGGACAAACGGAATTCCGATCGATGGCGTTTTGAGTATTGGAGAGCACGGTGATTATCCTCGCAACGAACTCGGGCAGGACCTCTATCCTCGAAAGAAGTTCTTTAAGGAAATCACGGACACGTTTCGAAAGCATGGAAAGATCCTGCCCGTCTTCAATGACAAACATCTGGGCCCGCGCTGGGAAGACACGCTCTGGATGTATCAGCGATCCGTGGAAATGAAGGTGCCATTCATGGCCGGGTCATCGCTGGTCGTGGGATATCGCAATCCGGATGTGACCGTGCCAATGGACTGCGAGTTGGAATCCGCATTCGCGATTGGATACGCTGAACTCGATCGGTATGGCATTCATACGCTGGAGTTTCTGCAAGCCATGGTTGAGCGGAGGAAGGGCGGAGAAGTGGGCGTCAAGGCCGTCCAGTGCCTGAGTGGAGCAGCAATCTGGGAGGCTGTCGAAAAAGGGCTGATCAATTCCTCACTAATCGACGCTGTGGCAGCGGTTTCTCTGAAAGCAGATGGCGTCGATGTTCGGTCAGCCAGCGGCCCGAACGATTATCTATTCGTGGTTGAGTACTGCGACGGATTCGTGGCCGGTGCCTTGATGACTCACAGTTTCGCGCAGAGCATCAGTGCCGGAGTCAAGCTTCGTGGTGTTGAGGAACCTCTGGCGGCGCAAGCAGAAGAACGAACCGCGCCTCGGCATCCGCATTTTGCGTTTCTGCTGCATGCGGTCGAGCGAATGATTCATTCGGGAAAACCGACTTATCCTGTGGAACGAACGGTTCTGACCAGCGGCATTCTGGACCGGGTTTTGAACTCCAAAGCTCAGGGAGGAGTTCGTTTGGAGACGCCTGAACTGGCGATCTCCTACACGCCCAGTTCTTATCCGCACGCTCCAAACCCACCGCTGCCGCTTTGAGATGCCGGGAAACTCAGGGGGCCGTCGGTCGTGTTGCTGCGAATCTTCAGCTCAATTTCGTTCATTCTCGGCATCGCTATCGTAAGCCTTTCCGGTAATGCTGTTGGTGAGGTGTGATGGCCGAGGATCTGCGGGTTTTAGCTGTCGTGCGGAAAAGTCCATCCTGCCAGTTGCAATAAGTCGCCGAATCTGGACATTGAACGACCATCGTTCCTCCGGCGCTTTCCTGGTGCGGCCGGCTGTGTTTCAGGTCACCCGATTCACTGCAGTGAGCTATGTCCAACGGTCCAAAATCGTCCAGTGAACTGAAGATCCGGCAGAAGCTCGGAAAGTACCGCATTGAGCGTCGTTTGGGCGCGGGCGGATTCGCCGCTGTGTACCAGGCGATGGATACGGTGCAGGGGATTCGAGTCGCCATCAAGGTGCCTCACTCGCAGTACACCACAGACGCGGTCCTGACCGCGTTTCGCAAAGAAATCCGAACCACCGCTCCGCTTGAGCACGACAATATTCTGCCGATCAAAGACGCCAGCATTATCGAAAACCGACTGGTTGTGGTGTTTCCGCTGGGTGACGAAACGCTCCAGCAGAGAATGATGCGGCGGATTTGTCTGGAAACCGCCTTCGAGATCACCGAACAAATTCTGCGGGCCACCGCGTTGGCTCATTCCCATCATGTGATTCACTGCGACATCAAGCCTGAAAACGTGATCGTGTTTGCCGGAAATCGCATTCGCCTGGCAGACTTCGGGATCGCGAAAGTGTCGCAGAAAACGATTCAGGGTGGCGGCACTGGAACAGTCGGCTATATGGCACCGGAACAAGCCATGGGAAAGCCATCATTCCGGTCCGATGTGTTTTCGATCGGACTAATTGTCTGGCGATTGCTGTCCGGACAGTGGCCGGAGTGGCCATTCGAATGGCCCGCAGCCGGTTATCCGAAGTTGCGTGGTCGGATTCATCCCGAATTCATTGACTTTATGCGTCGAGCGATCGAACTCAATCCACGTCATCGCTACCGGGATGCTCAGCAAATGCTGGCGATTTTTCTGAAGCTGAAGAATCGCACACTGCGTCACGCGAAATCGCGTCGTCGAGCGTCAGCTTAAGTCAGCCGGGCAAAGCAAAAATCTGGGCTTTGCACGCTGCACGCAGAGGCTTTGCATGTTAAAAAGCTAATTCTGAGCAGGTCCCCTGGAACACCAACCAATCGTCAGGACATATTGACTATGGTTTTGATTGCTGACTGGAAAAAATCTACCTTCGACCCAGTTAAAGAGATTGAGGTCGACAAGATTTTCAAGCTGGCCATTAAGCATAAGTGCTCGGATATTCACCTTCAGGTTGGCAGGCCACCTGTGTTTCGAATTCGCGGTGGATTACGCGATCTCGAAATGGCACCGATCACCGAAAGCCAGATGATTGAGCTGACGTTTCCCATGATGGACCAGCGAAACCTGGACATCTTTCATCAAAACGGCGGGGCCGACTTTTCAAAAGTGATTCTGATCGAAGGCGACCCGTGGCGATTCCGAGTGAACTTGTTTACTCAGCTTGGCAAAATCGGAATGGTCGCTCGAAAGATCGAGCGATCAATTCCTCCGTTTGAAGGTCTTTACCTTCCGCCACAGATGGTCGATCATTGCAGGTATGACCAGGGGATGGTGTTGTTGGCGGGTGTGACGGGTTCCGGAAAAAGCACGACGATTGCGTCGATGCTGGACTGGATTAACCGCAATATGAACAAGCACATCCTGACAATTGAGGATCCGATCGAGTTCATCTACACCTCAGACAAATGCCTGATCAACCAGCGTGAGATTGGACAGGACGTTGTTGACTTTCACATCGCCATGAAACACGCGGTCCGTGAAGATCCCGATATCATGCTCGTGGGCGAGTTGCGCGACCGTGAAACTTTCGAAACAGCGATTCACGCCGCCGAAACCGGCCACCTCGTTTTTGGAACAATTCACGCTCCCGGTGCGCCGGGGTGCATTTCGCGTATTTTGGATTTGTTCCCGTTCGATATGCACAAAGCGATTCGCGCCAGTATGGCGATGAACATGAAGTGTATTGTCGGTCAGAAACTGCTGAAGACCATCGTCGACAAGCCGCCTCGAGTGCCTATCGTCGAAATCATGACCTTCAATCCCACCGTGCGCAAGCTGATAATGGAGGAAATGGACGAGAAGCTGTTCGCGGCGATTCGTATCGGCAAGACGGAAGGCATGCAGTTGTTTAACGACAGTCTGTACGACTTTGTCATGCGAGAATTCGTCAGTCGCGAGGCGGCGTTTGAAGTTTCGCCCAACATTGAAGAATTGAAGATGAAGCTCAAGGGGATCGAAGTTAAGGGCTCGGCAATTCTTTGACGGTATTCCCCTTTTTTAAATCTCAAATCTCAAATCTCAAATCTCAAATCTGTACCGAGAACCTGAGCGTCGATCATGGACTTCCTGCAACTCTCCGGAAAAACGATTTTGATCGTTGGTGTCGCGAATCGCAAAAGTGTGGCGTGGCATACAGCGAAAGTGCTGCAGGAAAACGGCGCGAAATTGATCTTTTCTGTTCGCAGTGAAGCGCGAGCAGAATCGGTTCGGAAGCTGTTTCCCGATTCGTCAGTCTTTGTGTGTGACGTCGAGCATCAGGACCAGATTGATGCTTTAAAAACGTCGGTGGCAGCCACAACATCAGTGCTGCATGGGATCGTTCATTCCGTGGCGTTTGCGGACTTTTCCGCTGGCTGGTTGCCCTTCCATCAAACTCCACGGCCCGCGTTTTTGCAGGCGATTAATATCTCCTGCTATTCGCTGATTGCGTTATCAGAAGCCTTTCGAGAAACCCTCGATCCGGAATCGGGTAGTGTTGTCACAATCTCCATCTCGACAACTCGCATGGCTGCGGAAAACTATGGCTATATGGCTCCGGTGAAAGCTGCTCTGGATTCCTCATTGTGCTTTTTGGCGAAGTCGTTTTCTCAGTTCTCCCGAATTCGTTTCAATGCGGTTTGTCCCGGGTTACTGAAAACATCTGCCTCAGCCGGCATCCCGGGATACGTCGACAGTTATTTGTTCGCCGAAAAAGCCACGTTACGCAAGCAGGCGGTACAGACGGAAGAAGTCGCTTCGATAGTCGCGTTTCTGCTGAGTCCTCGATCTTCCGGAATCAATGCTCAGGGACTCGTGATCGATGCTGGTATGGGAATAAACTACTTCGACAAGGCGTTGGTCAGTCCATAACACTCGGGCTTCAGATCTCGCATGTTGTCATCGCATGAGGCACTGACGCCTGCGGCTTGCCGTTAAACAAAGTGGCTGACAGCGCCGTGCAAATCATTTTCTAACTGACTCGCTCAACATTAGACTGCCCCACATTGTGGAGCTTCACAACAGTCACAGCGAGGTCAGAATTCATGTCTCCCCCGACAATTCAACGCGCGGTTGTCGCCGAGTTTCTCGGCACGTTCATCCTGATCTTCTTTGGCTGTGGTGCGGTTCATGCCGCTGTGATTACTGGTGCTCAAAGTGGCCTGTGGCAGGTCGCGATCGTCTGGGGTATCGCCATTATGCTGGCGATCTATGCGGTTGGTTCGGTCAGTGGTGCCCATATCAATCCGGCGATGACGATAGCCAGCATGGTCTGGCGTGGGTTTCCAAAATCGCGAGTTCTGCCATACATCTTCGCTCAAATTGCCGGAGCCATCGTAGCGGCCGCCTGTCTGTTCATTCTCTTTGAGCCGCACATTGCAGCGAAGGAAGCTGCCAAAGGTGTGACTCGCGGAAAGCCGGGCAGCGAAATGACGGCGATGTGTTACGGAGAATACTATCCGGCACCGGGATCACTGGGAGATGGCGACGGCCCTTATTCGCCGACCGACCATGCCGCTCTGAAGGCAAAGATGTCGCAGGGGAGAGCATTCGTGGCCGAAGTATTAGGAACGATGATTTTGGCCTTCGTTGTGTTCGCTGTGACCGACACACGAAACACAGGAGCACCGCTCAGTGGAAACGCGCCGATCTTTATTGGGCTGACGGTGAGTGTACTGATCTCTGTCCTCGCGCCATTAACTCAGGCGTGCTTTAATCCGGCTCGAGATTTTGGTCCGCGACTGTTTGCATGTATTGCCGGCTGGGGCTCGATTGCGTTGCCGGGTTTCAGGGATCTCGGCTGGCTCACTGTTTATATCATCGCCCCGATTGTCGGTGCGGTACTTGGGGGCGGCCTCTATGATGTTGCCATCCGTCCGGGACATTCCGTTCAGGACTGACTCGCCCTGAAATCCAGTTCAGTATGCGGGTCATGGAAAAAATAGCCTGTGACTTGCTCCTGATACTCGACAAAGAAATCACGGCTGTCTGGCATTTGGTATAGCGCTCTGATCGCGGGTAACCGGGCAAGCGGGAGCACGTGTGTGTGACGCGATCTCTGAGCCGGGCACTCAGCTCACTTCCGTCAGTCGTTTCACCAGAATCGTCGCATAGCTGCCGCGCGGAAGCTCAAACGCCAGCGTGAGCTTGCTCCGCTGCGGATGCAGGTCATCGTCAGACGTCTGACACTGAAGTCCCGCCGGTCGAATGATGGCGCGGCGCAGGCCTTTGGAGAAAAAGCTGTCACGAGGATACTTCACGCGGATTTCGCGCAGCTCGATTCGCTCTGCTTTCAATACTTCTTCAAGAAGATCTCCGATCATTCCTTCCGGACGCTCAATCCTCGCACAGGGCAACGGAAGTTCGGCCTGCAATAAGGTCTCGAACTGCTGCGTACCGGGGTTCATTGGAAAGACGCAGCGACCACTGAGCAAGTCGAACGGCTGCAGCGAGCCAGGATCGCAAACAGCATCCTGAAAGCGAGTCAGCAGTCGATTCCACAAGGCCGACTGAAACGCAGACAGATAGAGACCTCTCAAGTCCACAGCAATTCGCGCCAGTGCGCCGCGGTAGTCCGGATCTTTGCCGGCATTCACTTTGTCGGACATATACGTAACGATGCTGCTGCGTGAGGAACGGGCGAGCCGCTGCTGACATTCGGACCATTGTCCCCACAGCTCACGCAGAAGCTGCTTCTGCTGTTTCTCTGCGGAAGGATCGTTCACATGAGGATCCGCCAGAGCCAGCCAGAGTGCTCGCTCCCAGTTTCCCAGACACCAGGCACGAGCGATCCATTCTCCGGACACTCCCAGCGAACCAAATCGCTGATCGTCGAAATAGTTTGGCAGACCAGTGCTTTGAACTTGTGCAATCGCGGCTTTTGCACGCTGGATCTCGTCCGCAGTCATATCACGCAGCACAAGCTGAAACCGATTACCCTCCTGATCGGCCGGCGTAAACGGTGCTTGCACTTGACCGAGATATTCCAGCTCAAACGAGTTTTGTCGCAGCGATTTGCGAGGACCACTATGAATGGTCAGGTATTGTACCGTGACCGCATGACGATCTTTGAGTCCACCGTCGCTGATGCGTTTGCGGTGCATCTTCCATTTTTCAACGATGGCATTGACCGCTTCGGGAGTACCGATTGATGTCTTCGTTAGTCGATAGAAAGCAAACGGCCCACCGTCCGGACTGATCTGCGTGAGTTCCTCAACCTGAAAGTCCTCAGGCAGCCGGCGAAGTTTCATGTGTTTGACTTCGTAGTGCCAGTAGCGTGAGACTTCTTCGGAAGGAAACCAAATCCCAGACAAACAACCATAGAGATCCAGAAGATCCAGAATTCCGGACGCGTGTAACTGTGGAAGTCCACGATGTGCGGGTTGGTTTCCGAATTCAATCCCCAGTCGGCCAGGAGCTTCAGTCCAATCACAATCACAAGCAGATAGGCCGACGTTTCAAAGCGAGGAAATTTTTCCAGCAGCTTGATGAACATCACCGCCGCGACACGCATCAGCATCAGACCAATGAAACCGCCCGCTACGACAACCCAAAGCTTGGGGTTGGTCGAATCGGCTGGCATATCTTTAGGTACGGCAGGAATGAATGCCATCGCCGCCAAAATCGAATCGACAGCAAACGCGATGTCGGTGAGTTCAATCACACCAACCGCCATCCAGAAACTCTTGCCCGCTCGGAGTTCCTCTTCCGGTATCGGGACAGGAACACGTTCCTGAATTTCGACCATCTCCTGAGCATCCGTCAAAGCGGCCCCGGTCACGGAATCTCGCAGTTCTGGGTCACCCTGAGCGTCAATGCTCACCGTCTGCTCAGCCTCTTCCTTCGACTCGAAGAACAGATGCTTCACCGCGATGTAGACGAGATATCCACCTCCGAGCAGCTTTACTATTCGCCACTTCAACAGATAACTGACTGACGCAATGGCGATGACGCGAAAGACAAAGGCACCGATCAAACCGTAAGTCAAAGCCCGTTTCTGCAGGTGCTTGGGAACTCGCTTGGCCAGCAGTCCCAACACCAGCGCGTTATCGATCGAAAGAACGCCTTCCAGCAGGACAAGCATTCCAATAACGATCAAGTCCGGAGTACCAAACGTCTGTCCCCAAAACCCAAGTGACACGTCAGCAAACAGAATTGGCAGGGACATTCAGACAGGTATCCGCAGAGAGCAGGAGAGAAATTAGTCGCAGCACAGAGAAAAAACTTGCTGGAGAGCGATGTTATTCTTCGGGCGGCATAAGTTGAGGCCGGGTGTTCGCGGGACATATCATTCCGATCGTGACGCCGAGCATGCCCCCGTGCAGAATAATCACGATTCCCTTTAAATACCAATTCGGCGATTGTTGAAATACGGGCTTTCTCGCGAACCCACTCAACGCTTTGCCAGCTTTCGAAGATCATCACAAATCCACGCCCGCAGGAAGTTTGACCAAAACTGAGACAACAGGGCCTGTTCTGCGCATTCCAGGGCTTCGTTTGGGACATTGGGTGCGGCGTTCTTGAACGGCGGGAAATTGCTGTTACGCTGCTCCAAATTTTGCGCGCTTTTTGCCCTACAGGCGGATCGCCGTCCGCATCGCTGTATTTCGCCACTGGAAGGACCACTGCAAAGTGCCACGTCGAAACGACATCAAGAAGATTCTGATCATTGGTTCCGGTCCGATCGTAATTGGCCAGGCTTGCGAGTTCGACTATTCGGGAACTCAGGCCTGCAAAGCCCTTCGCGAAGACGGGTACGAAGTCGTTCTTGTGAATTCCAATCCGGCCACAATTATGACGGATCCGGATACCGCCGACCGCACCTATATTGAACCGATCACGTGGCAATACGTGGAAGAGATTATTCGCAAGGAACGCCCTGACGCGCTACTCCCCACGCTGGGTGGACAGACGGGTTTGAATACCGCGATGGATCTGGTTCGCAACGGCGTGCTCGAAAAATACGGCGTCGAAATGATTGGCGCGAAAGAAGAAGTCATCAAGCGTGCCGAAGAACGAGATACCTTTAAGCAGATCATGCTGAGTATCGGCCTTGATGTTCCTCGCAGCCATACCGTGCACACGATGGAAGAAGCTCGGGAAGCTGTCAAAGATATTGGCCTTCCGATCATTATCCGCGCCAGTTTTACGCTGGGCGGCACCGGCGGCGGGATCGCTTACAATATTGAAGAGTTCGAAGACAAGGTGCGCCGCGGCCTGGCGTTGTCGCCAATCACCGAAGTGCTGCTGGAAGAATCCATTCTCGGCTGGAAAGAGTACGAGATGGAGGTGATGCGTGACAACGCCGACAACGTCGTCATCATCTGCGCGATTGAGAACTTTGATCCGATGGGCGTTCATACCGGTGACTCCATCACCGTTGCTCCGGCTCAGACGTTGACAGACAAAGAGTATCAGCGGATGCGAGACGCCACGATCCTCGTGATGCGTGCGATCGGTGTGGAAACCGGCGGCTCGAATGTTCAATTCGCAATCAATCCCGACACCGGTCGTATGACTGTGATCGAAATGAACCCGCGCGTTAGTCGGTCTTCTGCGCTGGCGTCGAAGGCAACTGGATTTCCAATCGCCAAGATCGCGGCCAAACTGGCTGTGGGATATCGACTGGATGAAATTCCTAACGATATCACTCGTGAGACACTCGCCTGCTTTGAACCGACAATCGACTATGTTGTCACAAAGATTCCTCGCTGGACCTTCGAAAAGTTCCCCGAAGCCGACCCGACTCTGACTGTCCAGATGAAGTCCGTGGGCGAAACCATGGCGATCGGCCGGACCTTCCGCGAATCTCTGCAGAAGGCACTGCGCGGTCTGGAGATTGGTCACTTCGGTTTGGGCGGTGGCAAGAAGGATCTGTGGGGAACCATCAATCAGCCAACAAAGGATGAGATTCAGAGCAAACTGGCGATTCCAAACGAGCAACGCATCTTCTACCTGCGTTATGCCCTGAAGTTTGGAATGTCGGTTGAACAGATTCACAGCATCTGCGACATCGACCCATGGTTCCTGCGAAATCTGGAGCAGATTGTCACTCTGGAAAATGAAATTCGCAGCATCGGCAGGCTCGAAGATGCATCGTTCGATCTGATTCGCCGCGCGAAGGAAAACGGCTTCTCAGACGCTCAGCTTGCCTATTGGTGGGACTGCTCACAGATGGAAGTCCGTGACCGTCGCAAGGGCATGGGCATCGTAGCGACGTTCAAGCAGGTTGATACCTGTGCGGCGGAGTTCGAAGCGCATACGCCTTATTACTATTCAACGTATGAGCAGGAAGACGAAACTCCGCCGAAGACTCCCGGCAAGAAACGCATCATGATTCTGGGCGGTGGTCCCAATCGTATTGGCCAGGGAATTGAGTTCGACTATTGTTGCTGTCAGGCTTCATTTGCCCTCGAAGATCTGGGCATCGAAAGCATCATGGTCAACTCGAACCCGGAAACGGTTTCGACGGACTACGACACATCCGACTACCTGTTCTTCGAACCGCTCACGATTGAAGATGTTCTTAACATCTGTGATCGCATGCAGCCGGATGGCGTGATTGTTCAGTTCGGCGGACAGACGCCTCTGAATCTGGCGCGTGGTCTGGAAGCAGCGGG
>CAMAXD010000155.1 GCA_945861975.1 Candidatus Kuenenia stuttgartensis
CCGAAGCAATTCTCTCGGCAGGAGCTTCCCGCTCGGGCCACGCACCCATGTGAGCGGGAACAGGCGAGTTTCCTGACCTTCCCCTCCTTCAAACCCCTGCGGAGTTTATGCAACCAACGAGTCCCACCACACCGTTGACTGCCTCCTGATTCATTTCAAAGCAACACGCGTGCCAAACTGTATTAAGATGAACTTCAATCTTCGGTGTTGCGGAATTCACGTGTTTCTTTGAGTAGTTTTTGATCAGGGTGACCTTCAAGCCGGCTTCAATACGTTCATATCCCAATCTTGTTCAACACTTTCTTCGCAGTGATGCCTATGAGTTGTGCATTTACTCGGCATTTGAACACTGTGGCAGGCTAAATCCTGAAAAAAGTGGGTCCCCTGCCCTGCTCTACTTTTTCCTGAGCGCTCTGGGGTGGCGAATCGGTTACAGTGCGCCCTGAACTGATCTTTCCACCACGCCCCTCAAAACAAAAGTTGACTTTCAATGGCACTCCCCACGGAGACGTTGTCCCAGATCATCAAGCCTCCCTCACTTTATCAACCCATACTTGGGTCGTGTCGAATTCGTACGACTATTGAAGACTTTCAGGTTGAGGAGATTCCCGCATATCAGCCCTCGGGTGCGGGTGAGCATGCTTATCTGTGGATCGAGAAACGCGGTGTCTCTTCGCCGGAGCTCGTTAGTCGAATCATCAGGACTCTGGGTATTCCATCCAAAGACGTGGGGCTGGCGGGGCAGAAGGATCGTTATGCCATTACGCGGCAGTTTTGTTCGATCCCAAAACGCCTCGCGATTAATGTCGAACGACTGAATTCCGACGAGGTTTCGGTGATCAGTACGACGTTCCACCAGAACAAGTTGAAGACGGGTCACCTGAAGGGAAATCGATTCATTCTCAGGCTGAGATCGGCAACCGATTCCTTCACCACGGATGAACAGCAGTTGGTGGAGTCGCGACTGAATCAACTGGTGCAGAGCGGGCTTCCCAATTACTTCGGTCCTCAAAGATTCGGCCATGATGGAAACACCGTCGTTGATGGTCTGAGACTTCTGAAAGGCAAACTTCCGAAAGATCACTGGCCTGAAAATCAATCACGTACTCTGAGACGCCTTGCGTTGAGTGCTGTTCAGTCGGCGATCTTTAACCTTGTGGTCTCTCAGAGAGTTGCTGCGGGAACTGCTGGGATGCCACAGTCTGGCGATGTCGTCATTCGAAAAGGTGGCACGAAAGCTTATCGCTATCCGGACGGTGCTGAGACGACAGATGTTGTGCCGGCCGGACCAATGTCGGGACCGGAAATGCTGGCGGCCGGTGGTGAGATCGAACAGATGGAACTGGCTGCGATGGAGAAGCTGGGTTTGCGGCCGCAGGACTTTGAACGCTATGCGAAGCTCACTTCCGGAGTTCGCCGAAAGATGATGGAGTTTCCGTCAAACGTCTCGGTGAGTCTTGCAGCAGATAATGCTCTCGAACTGTGTTTTGATCTTGCTGCAGGAACTTATGCGACAACTCTTCTGCAGGAAGTTGCATCGGAAGTGATTGATTGTGGCAATCAAATCGCCGCTGCGACTGCGGAGTCAGACTTCAATCCTGAAACCGTAGAGTAATTGCGAGTGAACCGGTCTTCGTCATGGCTTCGAGCGTTTGCGATTGTCCTCTGCGGCACGGTGTTTCTGCTGGTCGTCGTTTATTTCGCACTGGGCCGTGATGCAGCCGAGAAGATCGGCACGGCTCTGTTTATGCCCAGCGGACTTGTCTGGTTGTTGCTGATTGCTCTCTGTATTCAGCTCTGGCCCCTGCGGCGATCTGATCGGCCGGTCGGTGGATGGACTTCGCTGCTGTGCCTTGCTGCCTATTCGCTGGGAGGCAGCGGCTACATGTCTGAGTACATGGCTTCCGCTCTGGAAGCTCCTTATGTGCAGATGAATCCTCTGGCTGAGCCTGCGGTGGATATCGTCGTGGTCCTTGGAGGAGGCGGAAGTCAGGGGGCCAATGGTCGGTTGCAGGGCAATGGCTCCGGTGACCGATTGATTTTGGCGGCACAGCTCTATCACAAAGATCCGGCCACGAAGTTTCTTGTGACGGGACAGAGAATCGAGTCGATGAATTCGTCGGGCGTTGATCCGGCTGATACATCACTCGACATCCTGACTCGACTTGGAGTCCCCGAGTCCTCTATCGAACGAATCGGTGGTAAGAATACATTCGAAGAAATGCAGAATCTGGGAGCTCGGTTCAATGACTCATCGTTACGAATCGGTCTGCTGACGTCCGCCTGGCATCTGCCAAGAGCGACCCGATTGGCGGCTCGCAATGGACTCACGACGGTTCCGCTGCCCGCAGATTTTCGGTCATCGCCACCCGGGCAAACTCCGACCATTGGTCAGCGTATCGAGGCCCTCATTCCCAACGGCGCGGCTTTTGGTAGTACGTGGTCATTCGCCAAAGAGTATGTCGGAATGATGATTGGCCGGTGATCAACCTTCAGATCCAGGACGGTCGTATTTTCGGCGTGTTGATTCAGTCGCCTCCGACCCCCCGCGTCGGGGGTTTAACGGCTTTTGCACCAGCATAGAACAGATCATTTTCAGTGGTGCAAAAGCTCGCAGGCCCCTGAGGCAGTCTCAGGGGGATTAAATCAACAGACCGCCGCATTGCGACGCTGAATCGTGCCGGTCACGATGCTCATCCCCGGCCGTGTTTCCCGAGAATCCACATCGCACGGCCCAATCGCTGGGTGGCACAGCCTGCATAGGCTGTGTTGCGAAGCAACAAGTAGCTCATGTGTGCACGTTCAATTTTTAGAGTCCTCGGCATCTAAAAAAAGTCTTCACAGAGGCTTCTTGTGCCTGAGGCACACTCCCACTTCGTGGAAGTGCGTGTCACCCGCGATCATTGCTTGCACGGAATCCGGCGTCGTCGGTCTCTCACTCCGAATCACCGCCTCCACGTGGTCGCATCGCGGCAAAAGGAAAATCCTTTCCGGCAGACAAGCCCTGCCCGCCGCAGTCGGCCTTGGTCACTTCTTTAAGATGTACGAAGTCACACAAACGATTAGTATCGCGAACAGGCAGAGTCCAGCGAACCAATCGCCGTATTGGACGTAGAGTGAACTGCGAGGGTCCAGGGGGACCTGGCCGAAGATGATTCCGTTGAACTGACGTCGCCACGCTCCTGTTGATGGATCACGCATGCCTTTGACTTCTGAGACCTCGGCGTGAAGTCCTTCCAGCGGTTCTTTCATTACGAGAATTTTATCAGGTTCGCGAACCTGCCCGTTGCCATCAATGAAGGCAGAGATTCCCCCGTTGACGCATCGAACCAGCGGTGTGCGAGTCTCGACACTTCGAAAGATGCCGGTAATCAGATGTTGATCCAGTTCGCTGGAGCCATGAAACCAGGCGTCATTGGTCAGGTTGACCAGAACATCGCATTCACGACCTTCTGAGTCCTTTTGCGCTGCCATTCTGCGTGTCAGATGCGGGACGGTATCTTCGAAGCAGATCATCGGGACGATTCGGAATCCTGCATACTCGAACATCGTCATTTCGGTTCCGGCGTCAATTCCAAAATTGGCTCCGAAAGGAGTCAGATCGGACAGCCATGGAAAGACACTTCGAAGCGGAATGTATTCTCCGAAGATGACTCGGTGAATTTTGTCGTAGCGTCCACTGTATCCGAGGTCCGGTCTCACAAATGCTGCCGCGTTGAATGTCTTCAGATCGTGCTTTTCGGCAACGTTGGCTTCGAGGCCCATGATGATGGCCGCCCCGTACGACTGGGAGAATTCTTCCAGTCGTTGTTGTACTTCACGAGTGCGGAATGGCTCGACAAGCACACCAGCCTGATTGCCGTAGTAACTTAACTCCTCAACCGGAATCTGCGAAAGAATGTCTTCATCCGTTACTCCCTCGGCCGCACTTTTTTCGGGCCACGAAAACATCGTTTCCGGCCATACGATGACGTCTGGTTGCAGGGAAACAGAGTGAGCGGTCAACGCATCGTGTACTCGAAACCGAGTCAGGAATTCATTTCGATCATGCTTTAACTCGGGAGTGAAATTCCCCTGAATCAGAGCCATGGCCGGGCCGGGTGGAAATTGCTCAGGGGGAGTTTTCCGAAATGTTCCGTAGGTCAGAACTCCGATCAGCAGAAGTGCTGAAACGACAATTGGATGAACTGAAAATGTGTCTGCGGTGGATTCATCGACATCAAGTTTCCACCGTTTTAACCACGCCAGCGGGATTTGCTGCGCGAGTGCGCCGGATACCAACGCGATCAGAAATGAAACTCCATAAGCTCCGACGATGTCGGAGATCTGGATCAGTGACAGCCAGCGATATTGACTATGACCCAGATAGTACCACGAAAATCCTGTCAGCAGATGCGCTCGAGCATACTCAAGGCCGGTCCAGACGACAGGCACAGAAATCCACAATGGCAGGCCTGCCATGAGACAACGTCGTCCCAGCCAGATGAAGGTGGGAATATACAGTCCGACATAGGCGGCGAGAGCAGCCAGGGCCAGAAACATCGCGGGGTGCCCAAGACGCATCCATTGAAGAGTTGCCGTGGCCCAAAGTATGGAAAGTGCCCAGATTAGCAGGCCGCTGAAGCGAGGGAGAGTTCTGAGCCGGAGCAGCTGACTGATGGGAATCAGTGCAATCCATGCAAGAGGCGACAACTCCGCCGGAGTGAAGGACAGCCACAGCAAGATCAGGCTTAGGGAGGTCAGAGCCAACACCGAGAGCCGGGAACCAGACCTCACAACCGTCAGCCGCTGCCCGGACGAGATGATCTTTCGTACTTCAGGCCGAAGTTCGTTGGTTCGCTGATCGGGCTGTTGTGCTGTTGTCATCGCCGTGCATCCATGCCGGAGAAATTCCGGGCTGTGTCCGGAATATTTTCTGTGCGCGGCCACGATTGAGGCTAACTTCCAAAGGTATCCCGCGAACACCCGACCTCAATTCACACAGTACGGAGAATAAGAGAAGCCCGGCTTTATTGAAAGCCGGGCTTCGAAGTTGTGGGCAGCAGTCAGGAGAAACGTTCGGACCGCACCGATACTCTCGACCCCTGTTCCTGATTGCTCAAGTCATCAGAGCGAGTCCCTGATAATCAGTTCGCAGCCTTCCGAAGTGCGTCAGCTTTGTCGGTGGCTTCCCATGTGAAGCCATCGCCGGAGCGTCCAAAGTGGCCGCCTTCAGCGGTCTTGAGGAATACTGGTCGTCGTAGTTTCAGATGTTCGATAATTCCCTTTGGAGTCAACGGGAAATGATCGCGAACAAGCTTTTCAATCTTGGCTTCGGCAATCTTGCCAGAACCAAATGTGTCGACGCGGATGCTGACCGGATCGGCGACGCCGATGGCATATGCCAGCTGGACTTCGCATTGATCGGCGAGTCCTGCAGCGACGATGTTCTTTGCGACATAGCGTCCCATATAGGCGGCAGAACGATCCACCTTCGTTGCGTCCTTACCGGAAAATGCACCGCCACCGTGGCGACCCCAGCCACCGTAAGTGTCTACGATGATCTTTCGTCCGGTCAGACCGGTGTCACCGTGAGGTCCACCAATCACGAATCGTCCCGTTGGGTTGATATGGTACTTCGTGTTGCTGTCCAGCATATTCGCCGGAATCACATGTCCGATGACTTCCTTCTTAATGAAGGCTGAGATCTCTTCCTGTGTGACATTTTCGGCATGCTGAGTCGAGATCACAATGGCTTCAACGCGAACTGGTTTTTGTCCGTCATATTCCACTGTGACCTGACTCTTGCTGTCCGGACGAAGCCAGTTGACGACACCCTTCTGGCGGACTTCTGTCAGGCGATTGATCAGACGATGAGCGTAGGCGATTGGCACAGGCATCAGTTCTTCAGTCTGATTGCAGGCGTAGCCAAACATCAAACCCTGGTCGCCTGCGCCGTCACGGTCAACACCCTGAGCGATGTCACCGCTCTGGCTGTGAAGCGCCAGAAAGATTCGGCAGCTGTCAGCGTTAAAACCGATGTCATCTGAAGTATAACCAATGTCACGAATGACTTTTCGAGCCACTGCGACGTAGTCGACTTTCGCTGAGGTTGTGATTTCGCCTGCGAGTACAACGAGATCTGTCGTGCAAAGAGTTTCACAGGCGACGCGGGACATTGGGTCCTGCTCAAGCAGAGCATCCAGAATGCCGTCGGAAACCTGATCAGACACCTTGTCGGGATGTCCCATGCTGACTGATTCGCTGGTGAAGAAAAAGTTCGCCATTGTTGCCTGTACCTGAGTCTCGTGGATACCACTTCCAAAGGGTCTGAATGCACTTTTTTTCGGTAAAAACCCGAAAAAGCAGGGGTAAGTTTAGGAGACCGAGACCTTGCTCACAACAGAGATCTATTTTCAAACGCCAGAAGTTAGCAATCGGGAATAGCATGAGTGATTCCGGATCACTGTTTTGTGCTGATTCTGCTCTGGTTGCGAAGCTTTTCTGATTTTTAGAGGTTGAATGCGACTTGGAGACAGCGTGCCCATGAATTCCAGGCGGGCCTGCAGTTCCGTACTCACAACGTAGCCGTGGACGTTTGCTGCTTCTTTTTGCCTTGTGAGCCCTGAGCACGATAATCCTTCGATGCAGTCGGCGGTTGGTGAGCAGTCGATAGAAATGCATACAGACGTGCAAGGTGTCTGATATAGTTCAGTTGCTCTCGGAAGTTGAGTTTGCTCGTGCCGCACTTGCGGTTTGCAAAGTGAATAGGAACCTCGACGACCCGCTGACAACGGCATTTGACCATCAGCTCGAGACCGATTTTATAGCCGATGGGATTAAGCTGTTCCGCGGTCGCAAAGGAGTCTCTTCGAAGTCCGAAGAATCCGGCCATGGGATCAGCAGCTCGCGTCAACGGAGTTGCCAGCCAAGTCGCGATTCTGGAATTCAGATGACGCAGAATACCCCAATCTTCGTCCGTCGAACCGCCTCGAACATAGCGGCTTCCGATGACGAAGTCAGTGATCGGATTTTCAAGAGCTGCCACAAGTTCCGGCACGGCTTCCGGTGGATGTGAGAGATCTGCGTCCATGACAACCAGAATCTCTCCCGATGCGTTTCTGATTCCCTCAATGACCGCGCTGGAGAGTCCGCGTTCGTTTGTTCTGACGAGCAGACGAACAGGAAACCGTCGACTCAACGCCTCGCAAATCGTCCGTGTTTCATCCGGACTGTTGTCATCGACGATGATCAGTTCGGTGTCATAGGACTCCTGCGAGACGCTGCTGAAAAGTCGTTCCGCAAGTTCCGGCAGATTGTCGGCTTCACAGAATGTGGGAACGATAACAGAGAGTCGAGGCATGGGATTATCGCTGGGCAGTAGAGGGTGTCAGGATTTGTTTGCGGATCGCCTTTAGCAGATCCTCGTCAGCCGGATACAGCGAATCCGCATCGTGAAGTGGATGGATTTGCTCGAAAATCGGATGAGCTTCCGGATCGCGTTCCAGCTTCAGGAGTGATGCAAGAAGATAAACTTGTCCAGACAGCGACAACTCCTGCTCCGGGATCGCTTCCAGTATCCGCATTGCTTCAACTGCCTGGTTCTGAGTCAGAAGAATTCGTGCTTTGATTTCACGAAATGCAGATGACTGAGGGGCCGATTGCAGAGCCTGATTGATCAGTTCCATGGCTTCCGGGATGTTCTTTTCTTCAGCCGATCGCAGCCAGGCTCGAAGCGACAGAACATGAGGGGCGTTGACGGTTTCGGGGCTCAACGTGGCGAGGGTTTGTTCAGCGTATAAATACTGCCGGGCATAAATCATAAGTTCCGCGTAACGAACTCGCAGTTCCATGTTGTTTGGATATTGGCCAACGAGAGCGTACAGCGCGTTGGTGATCGTCGGCAGCGTTGTTTCCCTCGTGGATTCGGGTCGCACAACTTCCAGCAGGCAGGCCGCTCGCATTTCCGGACGGTCTTTCACTGGCAGAACCGTAACCGCTTTCATGGCGTCAGATGTACGACCGACATGCATCAGAGTTTTGACAAGATTTGCTTCATGTTTCGGGCTCAGCGACACCAATTTTTCTGCGTATCGGATAGCGGCCTGTTCAAATATTTTAGTCACCTCCGAGCCGCCGCCCTTCCTCTCCAGTGATACGATAAGGTTAGAGATCCGGATCGCGAGGATCAGCGTTGTCTCCTGGGATTCTGCCACAGCGTTCTTCGGTCTGGCGGTCGTCTCGAGCATTGCGATCGCCGCGTCAGGTCCTTCTGAGTCGAGTTTTTGTCGGATTAGAGCTGCCTGAACTTCCGCATTCGATGGTTCTTCAGCGGCCAGCTTTGCGAGTCGTTCGTTAATCCCCACTGAGAACTCGCCATTTAGGCGACGCTGAGCGGAGACGATCTCCTTGCGATCCGGGTACATCGCCGTCGCATGTTCCAGCGTATGAAGTGCGGTTACGATTTGGCCCGTCGCAAATAACCGGTCAGCACGAAGCAACGCTCGCTGGACAGGGTCTGCAATCTGTGGGTTCACTTCGCAAGTCAGCTCATCAACCTCATCCCAGTTCCTGAGTGACTCCGGCTGCTGCAGGTTTCTCTGGATCATCAGATCGGCCAGGCTGGCAGTGACTCCTGTGATATTCTTCAACTGACGATATTCTGCGATGGCGAGATCCAGTTGCCCGGACTGAACCCATGCAGCCGCAATACCCAGTCGAGCTGCTGTGGAATCAGGTCGTATTGAAACGACCGAACGAAATGCTTCCAACGCGACACGGGACTCACCTGTCTGACTGCGACAGATCGCATAACTCATCTGGGCACGCCCAAACAGGGCCGAGTCTTTCCGGCCGAATGCGAGTGCCTGCTCAAGAGAATCGGCCGCCTGTTTCCAGTGTTTTTCAGCCATCAGAATTCGCCCGTGACTGTAATGATAAACTTCCCTCGCGAGTCCACCAACCGGAATGCTTTCCAGTAGACGACGAGCTTTCTGATGCTGATTCTCAGCCACAAGGTATTCAATCAGCGTTTCATGCAGAGAGAACGAACGTGGCATCACCTGAATCGCCTGCTCCAGTCCACTGATGGCGTCGTCTCTGTCTTTGTTTTTCCACTGTAGAGCCGCAAGATACAGCCGCAGGGCCGGGATCTGTCCTGACTCCGTAATTCGCTCACGAAAGTGATCGCAGCCTCGCTCGATAGTTTGAGCGATCGCACGATCCTGAGCTGCATCTGATTCCGCATTCGATTCGAGTGCCTGAACACAACGCACGAGCTTCGCATTCAGGATCATGTCATCAGGTGTTTCCTCCAATGACTTCCAGAGGTCACTGACGGCGTCGAACCATAGCTGTTTCTCGATGCGATAGTCTGCTCGAATCTGATACGCCTTTTCATTGGGGCACTGAGCAATCATCTGCTGCATCAGAGCTTCCGGCTGCAACTCCGGTGGCGTTGATTCATCAGCCAGCTTTGCCAGGAACGCGTAAGTCTCGGGAATCTTCTTCGCACATCGCAGGGAGCGTTTAAGGCACTTCATCGCTCCCGCAGGATCGCGCCCCGCACCAGCAACGACGGCGCTCAGGTACCAGACTTCGGCTTTATCGGACATGGCTGACTGCAGTAGGTCCAGATGAGCTTTTGCATCCGCCATGCGGTTCTGCTTGATCAACAGCCGCGTGTGGCGCAGACGCAGTTCATAGTTCGTCAGATCGGTTCTCAGCAGGTCTTCGTTAAGTCGAATCGCCTGTTCGAAAGACTGCGGAGTCTTAGTGTGTTCGGAGAGAAGCCAGGAGAGTCGCTCTCGAGCTTCGAGGTCATTCGACTTGAGAGACAGATACTGACTCAATTGAAGTTGGGCGTTTCGATAATCTTCACAGGCGAGCGACTTAAACGCTGTATCACGCAGGAATTGCACGGTCCGCGACATTTGTTGATCATGGACTTTGCGAACTCCGACGACGGTCACACCAAGAGCGACCGCCAGAATCAGGGCCGCGCGCGGATTCAGCACGCGTGGTCGAGAGCCGCTTTTTGAAGTGGAAGTCTTCATAGAGGTCGTTAGTCGCAGATCAGGAATTTTGGGAGACTGCCAACGCTCGCCGAATCACAGGAAGTGCATCGGTGAGAAATGTTTCTGACTGAGCCAGTCCGTCTCCGGAATCCCAGGCTCGATCTACGGTGTACAACTTGAAGAGAACCGGTTGTCCTCGGTAGGCAATTCTTGGATTTGCGGGAGCGTCCCATGTTCCGTCCGCACTCCAGCCCCAGAACACACGGGTCATGTCGGAAGTCATTGCTTCCTGCAGTCTGAAAGCGGCTTTGTTCAGGCTGATTGTGATGTCGTCAGTATCTGTGATTCCGATAACGGCCGGTCCGGAGACAAGCGAATAACCAACTCCTTCGAAACAGGCTGTCGGTGGATGCACACTCATCGGACCAGCGCCGCCGCACAGGATTGTCAGGACAACCGCACGTCCGGTTTCGGCATGTCGAAACTCCCGGCGAAAGTAGCCTGAGATTTCTCCCAGACGAATCTCGCGTTCATCAATCGTCATTGGCTTCGATGTCCATGCGCCGATCGTAGCGGGAATTCTCTCCAATGATTCCTTCGCTGCGTTCAGAACCACCGGATCACTCAGGCCTTCGATGAGTCGTGAGTCTGCTGCGGCTGAAACGCCGAGCGCAGCGAGACCACCGAGGCAAAGACCGAAGTCACGTCGGCTCATTGAGGTTTTGGAAGAAGTCATTTCGGATTCCTTATGTTCTGCTGACAGTGATGCCGCTCTCTGTCCTATGGAACGAAAGGCCCGGATGAGCGTCGGGGACTTCCACATACAGCAGGTCGATAATCTTCAGTTCCAGAAAAAGCAACAGCATCGCCAGTGGCATCATCAGCCAGCCGCTCAGATCATGGAAAATAAGATCCGCTGTTTCTCGGTCTGCGTATTCATAGCCCAGAGCCGCGGCCATAATGCGGACGATGTTACTGATCAGGGCAATCGGAATCGCGCTGAAGAAGATCAGAATCTTTTCCCAGCGTGAGCGATCACTGACGATGACTGCGGCCGCTGAGATCGCGATGAAGACCATCAGCATTCTGAGGCCGCTGCAGGCTTCCTCAACGCCGAGGCGAATGTCGCCCATCACAATTGTGGTGCCCTGAGCGATCGCTGGAATACCAAATGTTTGAATGAAATAGGTGGCTTCCGTCGCTCCCATTACCTGAAGAGGGTCTGACAACATGCGTTCAAGCTGAAATGGCAGTGGTAACATGAACCCCGTAAACAGCACGGCTGGCCAAACGCCTCGAAAAAATCGTTTGCCCCAGACAAGCAATACAATGCCCGTCAGACAGAACAAAAACCCCGCGGCATCAAACGCTTCTAAATAGAAGTAGGTGGCCAGCAGGTGGAGTAGTGATCCCGTGATCGTCAGAAGCAGACCGCTGATATGACTTCGAGCATCTCCTGGAGGAATCTGAGAACGGCGCATCCAGCCAAGCCCCCCAGCCATAATGGGTATGATAAAGCCGTGGGAGTATTGTGGCTCAGTGGTCCAGCGACTCACACAGTTACCCAGGAGATCCCGGAAGACCCAGGCCATGATTCCCGCAAGCCCCGCCGCCACAAGTGCTCGCGCTGGCCAATCCAGACATCGCCATTGTTCGAGTCGAGGGGGAAGAGACATTAGGCAAGGTTCCTTAGTGGCTTTCACTCAAAGGTTTCCCAAACGCTACGACACGAAATGAACCTCGCGGCCATTCCTTTCGTTAAACCCCCGTCACACGGACCGTCGGCGTGAAGTGTGGGTGGTTTGACGAATGTGACGGCAATGACCTGCAACGAACAGTCCGTGCAATCGATTTTACCAGCACTGCCTGAATCACCTCACAATCGGTCGGACGAATTCGGTCGGTCGAAAGGAGCAGCAGCATCGCCACAACCTACGCTTCTGAGTTGCATTATTGCCGTTGGGCAACAGCATCAGCTCAGCATGTTGAATATTCTGAGCATGCAACATCATTCAATCTCAGATGAGGGTTTCGGTTTGAAGAACAAGGCGTGGGTCGTTGAAATTGTCTCGGCAGGGGTGGCTTTGTTGGTTCCGATGAATCTGGTTTGGGGGCAATCGTGCCAATGCGACAACTCCCCCGTTGCAGGCGTTCAAAAGTATGTCGTGCCGCTGAGTCACTTCGCTGATCCTCGAGTTGCAGGTCAGCCGTTGGGTCTGACTTACAAGCCCGGCCGTCAGCTTCCTGCAGGCTGGCCTAATCAATGGGGAGGGCCCGCTATCCTCGACGAAGCGGGGCAGGTTGCAAAAAAAGAAGCGACCAAACCTGCGATTCAGGCCGGTGATACGAGGACGCAACAGAATGCCGATCAACGTGGGAAAACCGGGAATGACGCAAACGAGTCTTCTCAGAAGAAACCTGAGACCTCCGGCCTGATTTCCAGTCTGATGGTACGGGATCTGTTCTCCGATCGCATGGTGCCGACCACCTCGCAGACGCGTTGGGCTCAAGGGGAAGAGACGAAGGCTGCAGTTGGTGTTCCCACTGCCGGAGACCAGAAAAAGGTCAAGAGCCGGCCTTCAACTGAAACTTCCTCCAATGTTGAGCGTAATCAGTCAGAAGCCAGGAGCGGAATCTCTGCGCGGGCTTCGAAAGAAACAATCGGCGGTTCTGAGCCTTCCATCGGGACATCAGCCAAATCAAGGACTCGCTCATGGAGCGTTCTTCCAACTCCGGGTCGAGCTGGAGGCGGACCTGCAATCGGCGGTGGAACTGGCGGCATAGGCGGTGGCGCTAATGGGGGAA
>CAMAXD010000156.1 GCA_945861975.1 Candidatus Kuenenia stuttgartensis
TGACAGGGACAAGGTTCTTCCACGCCTCCTGCACCGCCTGAATGGTCTTCTGATCGACGTCCGCACACACGGTTCCATGGCAGTGACTGGCATTGACGAACACATTCATGGGAGGAATCTTCAGCGACGCTTCCAGTTCCTTGCGAACCTTTCCGAGATAATCGTCTTTGATATAGCCAATGCCACCGATCGACACCGCATCAACCGTAATCACCACGGCAACGGAGTTATCCTGTTTCAGGACAAGAGCCTTGGCGAACAGCGGATCATTGGCCGGAAGAGTCGGCTCGGAGATATCAACCTTTGCTACTCCCGCCAACAGCTCTCCCGCTTCCACTGTCGGTCTCGTCCACGTTGACACCATGAACATCAACAGCATCAGGCGAAGAACGTTCCGCAACACACAAACCGAAGCCTCATTCAACATGTTCATGACTCAACTCCCGTTTAAATTGTGCGTCGCCAATTAACCAATTAACCAAGAACCAAGCACCAAGCACCAAGAACCAAGAACCAAGAACTTTACGTCTACCAATCACCAACACTGCCGTCGGAATTGAAGACTCGCTGCAGTAGTTCCTGTTCGAACGGGTGCTTGCGGACTTCGTCTTCGTTGATGGAAATGCCGAGTCCGGGGCGAGTATTCGGGCGCACGATGCGTCCTTTTTTCTCGACCGTAAATCCCTGATCAACAACATCCTGACGCCATGGCACATCTTCATGAACCGTTTCGCAGATGATGTAGCTGGGTTGCGAAAACCCAAACTCCAACGAAGCCGCTGTGCTCACCGGCCCCTGCGGATTATGCGGTGCCAGCGACAGGCGATGCGCCTCGACCAGAGCCGCGATCCGTCGAGCTTCACTTAAGCCGCCGCAATGCGTAATATCGAGTTGGCAAACGGCACATGCGCGCGCTGCGAAGAGATCTCGAAAGGCCGCCAGGCTTGTCACACGTTCGCCCGTCGCGATCGGCGTCGTGACGGCCGCAGCGATCGCAGCCAGCCCATCAATGCTCTCCGGCCAGCAGGGTTCTTCAAGGAAATACAATCCGTAAGGTTCCAGAGCCTTTGCAAACTGCAATCCCATGGCTGGAGACGGACGAGCGTGACAGTCGACCATGATATCGATCGATTCGCCGACGGCTTCTCGCATCGCCGCGACGGCTTTCTCTGCGGTACGGATGGGCTTGAGCCCTTCCAGAGGCAACGTCGGAGGAACGGCCATCGACTTAAACGCCGTGAATCCATCTTCCACAGCTTGCCGTGCGAGATCCGCGAATCGCTGAGCATCCTCGGTGGACGTCTCATAGAAGTCTTCCATCCTGCCGCCGCCCAGATGGCAATAGGTTCGCACATGATCGCGAACAGGACCGCCCCACAATTTTGAGCAGGGAAGGTTGGCCACCTTGCCCAGAATGTCCCACAACGCGAGATCAATACCGGCGATCGCAGTGGCTCGGACGATGCCATTGCCATGCCAGAAGTGCTGACGATGCATCATCTGCCAGAGATGTTCGACGCGTGTCGGGTCTTCACCGATGAGGAGCTGAGAGATGTCTTCTATCGCGGCGACGACACTCCGAGTATGCCATTCCAGAGTTGCTTCGCCCCAGCCAAACAAACCGTCCTGGTCCGTGATGACTTTGACAAAGATCCAGTTTCGCATGCGAGCGTTGCACACGAGCGTTTCGATCCGAGTAATCTTCATGGGATGAACAAACTTCCCGATAGAGAATAATAGTGTGAGTGAAGAGGCTGGTTGAGACAGAAGTGATCATAAGGATAGTCTGGCAGCGTGCTCCGGAACAAGCGGCCAGGGATCTCAGAACTCCGCCGGGGAACACAGGATCATCCGCGGGGGACATTACTTAGCGTCGTTCCAAATCGGACATTTCAAATCTCAGATTTCAAATTTGAAATCTCAAACAACTCAAACCTGCACCAGTCTCAGGCTTTCTGCACAAGCTCCATTGTGACTTTCCTGCATCTGTCATCCGGCCGGGAATAAGTACAAAGGTTTCAGTCATACTACAGACTTCAGCAAAATGAAGGTTCAAACAATGCTCGTCATCGAATCAGTACTTACGGTTCCGGCAGAGTCTTACAGAATTTGTCGACCTTCGCCAACGGTGACACGACTGTGTTGCATTCCAGTCGGCTACCTGGAACCTTCGCTGGGGCTGCTTGTCGAAAGGAGTGCCCCACGCCTATGCTGTGTGGCCGAAAGACACAATGTTGATTGAACAACAGAGTTGATTGAACAACAGAAAGCCCTTCGGATGAAAACAGCTCTACTTGCCGCAGTATTTGCGATGGTCATCTCGCATGTCGCGAATGCTCAATCGATTACGGTCATGTCGTGGAATATTCGCTATAACAACCCCGGCGATGGCGTTAATGCGTGGCCTCATCGGAAAGACTGGGTCGCTGAGATTATCTCGAGCAACACAGTCGACATCGCAGGTTTTCAGGAGGTGCTGTCCGGGCAGTTTGAAGACCTGAAACAGCGACTTCCGGACATGGAGGCTTATGGCGTGGGCCGCGATGACGGAAAGGTTGCGGGTGAGTTTTCTCCGGTGTTCTTTCGGCGAGATCGTTTTGAGCTGCTGGAAAAGTCCACGTTCTGGCTTTCTCCTGCTCCCGATGTGCCCGGCAGCAAAGGCTGGGATGCTGCTCTGCCGCGAATCGCGAGTTGGCTGAAGCTAAAAGATCGCCAGTCCGGAACTGTTTTCTGCGTTGTGAATACTCACTTCGATCACAAGGGTTCTCAGGCACGCACTGAAAGCGCGGCGTTGATCGTGAGCCGAGTCCGAAGTCAGTTTTCGGAACATCCGGTTATCCTGACAGGGGATTTCAACACCACTCCGGGCACGCCGCCCTACCAGACTCTGATCGATGCCGATGCCGCTGGCCTTGTAGTACTCAATGACACGTTTCAACATTCCATTTTTGAGCCCGAAGGTCCCAACTCAACCTGGAATGGTTTTCAGGCCATTGTTCCTGACCAGCGAATAGACTTCATCTTCACGAGCGCCGCTGTCAAGGTTCAGACTCTTCGCATTCTGACAGATCAACGCGACGGTCGCTTTCCGTCGGATCATCTTCCTGTGATCAGTGAACTCGAAATACCGAAGCCATAACGCGTCTCCGGGTGTATCATGCCGGTCAGTGCGACTTGCCTAACATATCAGACAGCAAAAATCCTGGTTTGTGGAGTAGACTCTTTAACATGACTCAGAGTTCGAAAGAAGCGTTCGGCGTTCGAGTGACCAAGGATACCCTCGTCTTCAGCGCGGCTCACTTTATTACGTTTAATGGCACGATCTGTGAACGAATTCACGGACACAACTGGCGTGTGGAAGCGGCGATCGAAGGGCCGCTGGACGAAAATCATTACGTCTTTGACTTTATCGCCCTGCGCGATGGTTTGCAGGCTCTGGTGCATGAATTGGATCACCGCGTTTTGTTGCCGGATCGGCATCCGGCGATTCGAGTCATTACGTCCGATGATGGACGTGAAGTGACCGCCCGGTTTGAGGATCGACGCTGGGTTTTCCCGGCCGAGGATTGCTGTATCCTTCCCATCGCAAACACGACAGCGGAACTGATTTCCCGCTGGATCGGACAATCGTTAATCTCCCGCCTGAAGCTTGATCAGCAGCACGGCTTGGCTCGCTTGAGAGTCAGCGTTGAAGAAAACTTCGGCCAGTGGGCGGACTGCTGGCTTAATCTTCAGTAAGTGCTGCCGTTTGTTCACTCGCCCGTTCTCTTGCTGAAATTCGAGTTCCCTCATGTCTGACGCGCCTAATATTATCAGCACCAACATGGAAACGTTCCGCGAGGACGTGATTCAGCAGTCGATGATCCGGCCGGTTGTGGTCGACTTCTGGGCTGAGTGGTGCGGTCCTTGTCGGCAGTTGATTCCATTGCTTGAGCAGCTGACCAACGAAGCCAACGGAGCATTCTGCCTCGTTAAAGTCAACGTCGACGAATGCCCCGAAATCGCCGGCGCATTTGGAGTGCAATCGATCCCTTTTGTGGTGGCCATGGTCGAAGGTCAGCCAGCCAGTCAATTTGCCGGCGTGCAGACAGAGCCTCAGCTTCGCGAGTGGCTGAAAGGTTTCATGCCATCGGCTTCGATGGAGGCGTTTACTCAGGGCCAGCAGCATGAGACTGATGGATCGGTTGAACTGGCTGAAGCCAGTTATCGGAAAGCGTCGGAACTGGAGCCAGACATTGCGGAGTTTCGGATTGCTCACGCGCGAGTTCTCATCGAATTGAATCGTGATCAGGAAAGCCGCGAGATCCTGGACGAACTCAACAAGCGTGGCTTTCTTGAACCAGAAGCTCAGGCGCTGCTCACGCAACTCGACATGCGCAGTCAGGTCGAAGAGTCCGGCGGCGTCAGTGAAGCCAAAAAAGCTCTGGAAGCCAATCCTGTCGATTTGACTCTGCAGTTGAAACTCGCGGAAGCTCTTGGAGCCGACAGCCGCTTTGAAGAAGCCTGCACAATGTTGCTGGAGATCGTGAAAGCTGATCGATCCGGCGTTGGTGTCGCTGCCAAAGAAGTCATGGTCGGACTGCTCACCGTCATGGGCTCCAAATCTAAACTCGCTTCCGAGTTCCGCCGCAAACTCGCGACGGCGTTTTACTAAGAACGCCTCACAAAACCGAGACTGGCTCTGGCAATCGGCCTGTTGAAGCGTCGGGATAATAAGATCTGAACATCTTACATTCCTGCGTGCTGTCGGGCGGGGCAAGTCGCGGGGCAAGTAGAATGTTTAGAACGGATAGAGCAACAGGGAGCCAGCTCCTGGGAATCTCAGAAAACGCGGGGAAAGGCACATGTGAGAGTGCCATACCGTTCCGTGCGAGCCTCATGGTGATGACCCTTCGACATCTCTTACGACTCTGAAGTGGATGATCACATAGTTTCTTCGTGTCGCAATGATTAGCCAGGCTATGAAGCATGGGAACGAGGATGCAGTTCCGAACACGAAAGGAAATTGAATACTCGAACGGATTGAGTCTCGGAAGGATTGCCAAGTTCGGGGGCAAACAACATGATGACGGAAGTGCACGCAGAGGCTTGGTGAATCAGGCTCTGCTGCATGGGCTCTGCATGGGCTGTTTTGTTTTTGAGGACATTGGCTGCATTTCCCAAAGTTATGCAGAACATCAACCTGCGCCTCCTCCAACTTGATTTAGTAAATCGCCGGGATCCCCCCCCTTTATGAAGCTTTTTCCGGATCAGGCGCTACGTTGCCTGCTGATCAATCCCGAGTTCAGAACGGAGTCTTTCTGGAGCTTTTCTGCCTCCTGTGAACTCAAGGGCGCGAAGTCAATTTCGCCCCCATTGGGATTGCTGACGGTTGCAGCCATCATGCCTCAGCACTGGGAGTTTCGACTGGCGGACCTGAACGTACGCCCGTTGCAACAGTCTGATTGGGATTGGGCGGACATGATCTGTACGGGCGGTATGCTGCCCCAGCAACCAGGCCTGCTGGAGATCATTGAGAGAGCCGTTTCGGAGGACAAGTACATCGTCGTGGGCGGAGCGGATCCTTCCAGCGAGTCAGAACTCTATCGCAGGGCTCATACGCTGGTTGTGGGTGAAGGCGAAGAGGTTATTCCGCTGTGGCTTGAATCGTGGCGTCAGGGAAATCCGTATGGCGTCTTCACAGAGCGCAACAAGCCGGATGTGACCATCTCTCCAACCCCGCGCTTCGACCTCGTGGAATTTGATCAGTATTTGATGATCAACATTCAGTACTCTCGCGGCTGTCCCTTCAACTGTGAATTCTGCGACATCATTGAATTGTATGGTCGTCGACCTCGCACGAAGACGGTCGAGCAGATTTCCAACGAACTGGATGCCTTGCTGGCGCAGGGGTATTCCGGGGAAGTCTTCATCGTGGATGACAACTTCATCGGAAACAAAGTCAATCTGACAAAGAATCTGCTCCCGGGACTGATCGCCTGGAACCGCCGGAATGGTAGTCCGTTCTATTATGCCACCGAGTCATCCTTGAATCTGATGGACGATAATGCTCTGATGGCTCAGATGCGTGAGGCGGAGTTTCGCAACGTCTTCTTTGGCATCGAAACACCCGATCCGGATGTCCTGCGGATTACTCAGAAGAAACAGAATTCCTATCGTCCCATTCTGGATCGAATTCATAAACTTTACGATCATGGAATGGTCGCGTTTGGTGGATTTATCCTCGGCTTTGACGGTGAGAAAGATGGCGTCGATGAGTTGATGATTAATCTCATCGAAGACGCCTGTATCAACTTTGCGATGGTCGGACTTCTCGTCGCACTCCCGAATACTCAGTTAACCCGCAGGTTGCTGAAAGAGCGTCGGTTGTTGTCGATGGGTGGTCGCCTGATCGATTCTGAGCTGGAAATGTTCGCTCAGGGAGAAGATCGCAATCTTGAATCTCAGCCGATTGACCAGACTATTGCCGGCCTGAATTTCAGAACTCAGCGCAGCCGGCAGAGGATCATGGAAGATCTTGTCACGGTGGTGTCGACGGTCTACGAACCAAAGCGGTACTTTGATCGAGTCCTGCGACTTTCAAAGCTGCTGAAGGTCAAGTCAAAACATCGACCTCGTTGGTTTGAGATTAAACGAGATCTGAGGGGCTTCGCCAGACTGACCTGGGAAATGATGAGGCACCGTGACACTCGATACCTTTACTGGCGTAATCTCTTTGCGGCAATCCCCATGGGCGTCGCCGGGCTCAGTTCGATCATGAACCTGATGGGGGCTTACGTACACTTCCGCAAGCAGGTTGTCTTCACTGTGACGGAGATTCGTCAACAGATTCCAATTATCGTTGAGCTTGACCGCAGGCTTGCCGAACAGGACGGAGAAGCCCGCGTTCCGGAGTTGGTGATTCTCAACGAGTCCTGCACAACGCAGGGTGCCGGATCTTTTTGAGGCACTAACTGACGCTGATCAGTTCCACAATAAAGTGCAACGTGGCATTGGGTGGCACGGAGCCCGGTGATCCTTCTGCGCCGTAACCGAGTCTTGACGGAATCCAAAGTTCAATCATGCCACCTTCACCGATGAGCTGCATGCCTTCAGTCCAGCCCGGAATGACACCGTTCAGTGGAAACGAGATCGGCTCGCCGGGTTTGTAAGAACTGTCGAATTCTTTACCGCTGTCCAGCCAGCCGCGATAATTGACGGTGACCGTATCCTCAGCCTTTGGCTGCCGGCCATCTGACTTCCGCAGGACTCGATATTTCAACCCTGACTCAGTTTGCTGAAACTCCTTCGGTGCGTCATCATCGATAACGCCGGTTCCACTTTGCAGCAATTCTTTGTCCGTGAAAGTGACGGGCAGAACGGTATTCGCTTCGGCGGTGAAACTATCTTCATGTTCGCTCACTTTGGCCGGAGACGGACAGCCGACAATCACGGCCAGAGAACTGGAAACGACAAAGCCCCGAAGCAGTGCTGAAAAATGCATGAAGAAAGTTCCGGAAAGACGACGGAGCGAATATCCTGCGGCGTTATCCAGCCGCAACATTCGGGACTGTAACGACTGCCCGAAGGCGGCGTAAGTTGAATGCGCTGGCGGTCGATCGACGGACACCATTCATGCGTCTGACCCTGAAGGTTCGGCATTTTTTGCCGTTATTTCCAGTGGAGTTCAGGTGGTCTTTGACAGGAGTCACATTGAGTGACCAGGTTCGCAGTACTAGACGTTGAAACCACCGGCCTGTCGGCAGCTCAGGGTGATCGTGTCGTGGAGATTGCCGTTATTGTGCTCGATGAAAACTTCCGAGTTGTGCGAATGCTGGATTCGCTTGTCCATCCCTGCCGACGAATCCCGCCCTATGTTGCATCAATCCATGGTATCTCCGACAGTGCTGTCCAGGATGCTCCTACGTTCACTCAGTTGATTCCTGAATTACTGGATTGCGTGTCCGATGCGACGCACCTGGTCGCTCACAATATTTCCTTTGACCTTGGCTTCCTGCGATCCGAGTTTGCCGTCAGCGGACTGCAAATGCCACCGACGTTACAAAAGATCTGCACCATGCAGTTAGCTCGCCGCCAGCGAGTAGCTCGTGATGCCAAACTGGGGACTGTGGCGCGGGCATTGCGAATCCCGACAATCGCGAACGCTCACCGTGCCGTCATCGACGCAGGTGTGACAGCTCGTGTGTTGAGTTTGTTGTACAATTCAGAGGCAGACAAAGCGACGAAGGCCATTTCGTGGCCCCGTCCTGATGCGGACCTTGTGCGACTCCCCCAGTATCCTCGGCCAATGCAAAAAGTCAGCCTGCAGTCGTTGACAAAGTTTGGACTGGAACTCTTCGGCACAGAAGAGAAAACGCTCTTCTGAAAGACACCGTATCGCACATGGCGTGCTCTTGCATTTCCAGTGCAGGAACCTTTGCGAATCCTTCACGTCAACAGATCGTTCAGCACTTTGCCCTCGTCCGTCGGGCCGATCAGACGATTATTCAGGCCTTGATAGAGATAATGAAATCGATACGGATCCAGCCCCATCGCGCTCAGAATCGTGGCCTGAATATCGCGAATCGTGACCGGGCTCTCCACGGGGTAATAGCCAAACTCATCCGTCTTACCGTAAGCCGTGCCGCCTTTGATGCCGCCTCCTGCCATCCACATCGTGAAGGCGTAAGGATGATGGTCTCGGCCGATGTAGCCCTTCTTGAGTTCCGTATTGACGTTGTTCTGCATCATCGGCGTGCGACCAAATTCACCGCCCCAGACAATTAACGTTTCGTCCAGCAGGCCTCGCTGATCCAGATCCCTGATCAAAGCGGCAATCGCACGATCCGATTGCTGACATTTGATCGGCAGCGTTTCATCGATGCTCTCGCCAAGCGATGAACCGTGATGATCCCAGCCCCAGTCGTAAAGCTGAACGAAGCGAACACCCGACTCCACCAGTCGTCGCGCCAGCAGGCAATTATTTGGAAACGTCGGATCATCACCTTTGTAGAGCACTCGTGGATCATCAGCACTTTCCGCAGGAGAAACATATCCTGGCTGAGCACCGTACATCTCCAGAATGTGCTTTGGCTCCTTCGAGATGTCCATGACCTCCGGCACCGATGTCTGCATCCGATACGCCAACTCATACTGCGAAATGCGAGTCTGAGTTTCCGGGTCTCCCGATCGTTCGAACTCCGCTGCATTCATCTGGGCCAGAGTATCCAGCATGCGTCGGCGGAGTTTGCGATCCATCCCTGCCGGATCACTCAAATACAGAACGGGATCACCGGCCGTGCGACACTGAACTCCCTGATAAACCGACGGCAGAAACCCGGAACCCCATAACGACTTTCCTGCATCCGGCGTCTTTCCGCCTGACAGGAGTACGACGAAGCCCGGCAGGTTTTCGTTAACACTTCCCAGACCATAATTGATCCACGAGCCCAGCGACGGATTGCCCAGTCGAGGCGTCCCGGTATGAATAAACAACTGAGACGGTGCGTGGTTAAACTGATCTGTCTGTACGGTTCTGATCACAGCAGCCTTGTCGACGACTGATGCGAAATGCGGCAACAGCTCACTGATCCACTGCCCGCTTTCACCATACTGAGCAAACGAAAATTGCCCCGCAAGAATCTTTGGCACGCCTTTGATAAAGGCGAAACGCTTGCCCTCAAGAAACGAGGCCGGGCAATCCTGCATATGCAGCTTCTGCAGATCCGGCTTGTGTTCAAACAGCTCAAGCTGCGACGGCGAACCGGCCATATGCAGATAAATCACCCGCTTCGCGCGCGGCGCCAACATCGGCGGTCGCACGCCTTTGGAGGATTCTGTTGCCTCGTCAGCGGCCTCCGTCTTATCTTTTGACAACAGCGCCTGCAGAGCCATTGAGCCAATCCCCAACCCCGCGGTTTGCAGCAGATGCCGTCGAGTCTGGTTGGTGAGTCGAAAAACATCGGGAGTCATAATACTTCTCTTCCGGAGGGCCGCCGCAGGACTGTTTCCAGCAGGCTAACTCATCACAATTCGACTGTAAACAAAGCAACTCACTGGCGAGATGGCAACGGTATTCTGTCAAGTGTTGGTGCCGCAGGCCTCCCGGCCTATTGCGTTCCTTCACAACAGATCAACAATCCACCGCTCAGAACAGCGTGTAAATAATCAGAACAGCGTGTAAATAAACGGTGCTGCCCCCGTGCCGCTTAGGAAAATTGCAGCGCCGGCCAGAAGCAGCACGAGCACGATCGGTGTCAGCCACCACTTCTTTTCTTCGCGGATAAAGAGCCAAAACTCAGCCAGCAGGCCCATTGGCTGTTCTTCTCCGGCCTGTTCAAATTTGGTCACTTTGTCAGATGGTTCGGGCGATTTTTTGTCGGCCATATCAGTGTTCCGCAGGAATCGACAGAAGTGTTGCCATCAAAGATTTTGGTGTGCTGTTCAGCACCGCATCGACGAACGCGCTGTCAGACTCAGATATTCAATATTGCTGGAAGTATCTTCGAACGTTGGCCGGTGCATTTCTGGGGACCCAGAAAGTCTCAGACTGAACCGACATGCGACGCTTCAGCGCATCACGTCCGATCATTCTAAACAGCAATGCCATCGGAAGAAACACGCCGACAAAGATCATCAGCAGAACGAGTTCTCCAACGATCAGCCCGATAGGAAACGAAACAAGAACCAATCCGATAAAAACCGGCTTCAGAAGTTTGGGGGCAAAAATTCCCAGCAGGCCAAGGCCCGCTCCAATCATCGCTGTGGCCTGAATGATCGAACCACTCGCACCCCAGACCCATGCGATCAGTGGCAGCAGCACAACGCATAGCAGGCCAAACTGACGCAATTGTCGTTGGCTGGGATTTGTATTAATACGAAACACAGCCATTCTGTTAGTAGCTCCCGCAGGTTCTTATCAACCGACTGACAAATAAAAACACCGCTGTCGAAACGAGAGTCGCCGACAGCGGTGTTGATTGTTGCATCAATGCAGGCAGAGCGAGTTACGCAGCCTACGGTTTTTGACCATCAGGCAATACCATTTCGTGATGTTTTGCCGCGGCCGCAGCAGGATCAGTGCCGGAGTTCCAAAGTTTTGGCGCCTCTTTCCCGTCAGGGTAAAGCGATTCCATTGGCTCCCAGACCACATCCACCTTGTCTGTAAACAAGTCGCCGATCAACAGATCGGTCATTTTACCACGGAGGTCAGGGAAATTGCGAACGAAACTGCCGAAGTTAAACCCTTCGTAGTACTCACAGACCAGCCGTCGCATCCGGTCAATCCCCTGATTAATCGCCGGACCCCACTTGCCCAATTGAGCTTCCGAGACGTCGTTCATCTGCAGACCCTCAACCACGGCGTCAGCGGCCATCTCGCCGGACTTCAACGCCAGCAACAGGCCGGACGAATAGAGTGGATCGAGGAACCCGAAGGCATCGCCAATCAGAACGTATCCGTCACCAGCAACCTTGGTCGAGCGATAAGAATAATCTCGCGTTGCGAAGTGTCCTGTCACCTGCTTCGCATTGGCCACTCGATCACGCACCGCAGGGCAACGCTCAACCTCTTCCTTGTAAACTTCTTCGTGGGTACCACGACCTTTGAAAAGATAATCAAACGGAGCCACGACACCCACGCTCACTCGGTTGTCATGAAGCGGGATATACCAGAACCAGCCCTGTTTGTTCTCTGTCTGTAAAACAACCGTTGCTCCTTCATCGCGCCCGGTGTCTCGGTAGGCGCCCTCCCAATATGTCCAGATCGCACCTTTATTGAGTTGAGGATCCCAGACTCGCGTTTTCATACGATTCATCAGCAAGCCGCTCTGACCGCTGGCATCAACAACGACCTTGGCGTTAATTTGACGCACCTGGCCATCGGGCTCCTGAATTCTTATGCCCGTTGCACGCTCACCGTCAAACAGAACATCAAGAACTCGCACACCTTCATGGGCCTCCACGCCGTGCTCACGAGCATTGTTCAGCATCATCAGGTCGAATTCGCTGCGCACAACTTGCCATGTCTGAGAACACTCGTGAGGCTTGTTGTCGGAAAAATAAAACGGTGCCGACTGCCGACCATTCGCGCTCACGAACTGCACACTGTGCTTGTGAACGAAATTGCTGGCGCGCATCTTTGGCAGCATGTTGAGCCGCTCCAGAACCCAATAGGTTTCCGGAATCATGGACTCCCCGATGTGGAACCGCGGAAAATTCTCACGCTCAAACAACTGAACCTTGTAACCCTTCTGAGCGATCAGCGTCGATGCCGTTGCACCGGCTGGACCACCACCAATCACAACAACATCAGTCTCACTAACCATCTGCGGAGTGTCGTTGAACATGATCGTCTCTCTGAAAGCAGTTGCATCACACGAGGACTTCTGTCGCCCGCGCACCAAAAGCAGGCAACAACCATCGAATTTCGTCCTGACTATAGGCGCGTCTGAAATAGTTGTCCAGACAAGTGTTGTTTTAACTGCACTTTGGAACGATTCGCAGTTTCCAAAACGTTCAGGGCATGCGAGCGATGACTTTTCATCCGCAAACCGAGTGTCGTAGCGGAAGCCACCAAGACGTTTGGAACGTTTCGTTCTTGAGTCACACTCCGGAAACATCAGCGTGTTCACTCTACAGAGTGATACTCAGTCAAGGCTTAAGAATCTTTCTATTT
>CAMAXD010000157.1 GCA_945861975.1 Candidatus Kuenenia stuttgartensis
TCCAAACCGGTTTTCTCGCAGCGGCAGAACAGCCCGGCATCGTACTGCGAGAATTCATCTACAACGAAGCGCCATTTCCAGAGTGTCATGCTTCAACAATTGAGGAAACACCGAGCGGTCTCGTGGCGGCATGGTTTGGCGGAACCGAGGAGAAGCATCATGATGTGGGTATCTGGGTTTCGCGACAGGAGAACGGAAAATGGTTGACGCCGGTTGAGGTTGCCGATGGCATTCAGTATTTCGGGGTTGATGACAAACCTCACCGCCATCCCACCTGGAATCCGGTTCTGTACCAGTATGCCGACGGCCCATTAATGCTGTTCTGGAAGTGCGGCCCAACTCCGGACACCTGGTGGGGTATGAAGGCGCAATCGCTGGATGACGGGAAAACGTGGTCAACGGCCGAACGATTGCCGGAACACATTGATGGTCCCGTCCGCAACAAACCGATCCTGCTGACGAACGGCGTTCTGCTTTGCGGAAGCAGCACTGAATATGATGGCTGGCGCGTCCACTTTGAAATGACGTCAGACTACGGCAAGACGTGGCAGCGGACTCCGGCGATTCATGATGGGAAAACCGCAGGAGCGATTCAGCCGACCTTGTTGCGGCATCCCGACGGAGCCATTCAGGCTCTCTGCCGCAATAAGAATGGTGAAGGCAGCATTCTCTCAACCTTCAGCAATGACAGTGGGAAAACATGGTCTGAACTGACGCCGATTGATCTTCCAAATCCGAACAGCGGTATTGACGGTGTGACGCTTGCAGATGGTCGACACCTTCTGGTCTATAACCACACTCATCGCGGATCCGGTTCACCGCGTGCTCGCGCCATGATGAACGTGGCTGTCAGCTCGGATGGGATCAACTGGAATCCCGCTTTGCTGCTGGACAATGAAGCGAAGGCCGAATTCTCTTATCCCGCAGTCATTCAGAAGAGCGACGGTCAAGTCCATATCACTTACACATGGAAGCGTCAGCGACTGACCCATGTCGTCGTAAAGCCTGCAGACCTGGTGCTCGGAGAATTCAAGGACGGGCAGTGGCCTCTGGAATAATCAGGTGGCTTCGGAAACTGCCACAGGCGTGATCTGGCGATGCGTGGCCGGTCGTTGTTCACTCGTTGCTGCTGCTGCTGTGACCGACAAGGGCTTCAGGCAACGCTCAAAATGGGTCACGATGCGGCGGTCGTATTCTTCGGTCTGGACCGCGCGAGACATATTGTGTTTCGCGCCAGGAGCCAGCCATAGCTCCGCCTGTTTCCCGACCACTTCGTGAAGTATGCCGGCGATCACCGGTGTCACGTAAGAGTCGCGTGCACCCGAGATCAGCAGCACGTTGGCTGATTCAAGTCCCTGGACTTCATCTTCCAGGTGAGCATACCGGCAATTTCGCCCGGCTTCACTGAGATGAACGGCCTGTTTCAGCGTGATTTTTATGTGCCAGTTCGGGAGCAGAGCAAACAGCCATTCGGGAATCACGTGTTTCACGAACCGGTCCACGAAGAAACGAATCATCGCCATCGTGCCAAACGCGCTGTCGGAGATAACAGCCCGAATACGAGGATAGCGGCAGCCGGTCAGCAGCGCGGCGACTCCGCCTCGGCTGACACCGAACACAACCAGCGGCAAACTATCAAGTTGCTGGTTTGACTCGACAAACTCCAGAGCGGCTTCAACGTCCGTCATTTCATATTCGGTCATCCAATGGATGGGCAAATAGCCAGCCATCGATTCACTTTCACCCTGATTGCGAAAGTCGAATGACAGAACCATGTAATGCTGCTTCAGAAGGGCATCACAGTAGCGTCGAGCTGTCCAATGGCTGCCATGCAACTCCGGCAGGAACAGGACCAGACCTGGCGGATCCGGAACCTCGGCGTTCAGTAAACTTCCTCGCAGCAGAAGCCCGTCTGAAGTCCTGAATTCAATACGCTGAGCGTCCGCGTTTTGGGGCTCGGGAATAACGTTAAACGGCGGAACGTTCTCGAAAATATCGCGGATCTTTGGACAAACGAAGCTGCGGAAGCCACGCTCCGTAAGAAGCATAACGGCAAGGATCGCAACTACCACGACAATCACCACCACCGCTTTAACTCCGCATTCGCGTGAGACGCCCGACTACACTGACAGCATAGACCGGACAACGAGTGATCGCTCATACTTTTGGTCGATGATCAGCCCTTGAACTCAGAAATGATCAAAGCGACGTTCTGGCCGCCAAAACCGAAGCTATTGGAAAGAGCGGCTTTAATCCGTGTCTGACGCGCCTGATTGGGAATGCAGTCCAGATCACAAGCGGGGTCCGGCGTTTCGTAATTGATCGTTGGCGGTAATACCCCATCGCGAATCGCCAACAGACAAGTGATTGCTTCGACGGCCCCGGCCGCGGCGATCAGATGCCCCATCATGCTCTTGATGCTGGAAACAGGTGTCTTCCGGGCATGTTCACCCAGACCGCCCTTGATCGCGGCCGTTTCGACCTGATCATTGACCTTGGTGCTGGTGCCGTGAGCATTCACATAACCGATCTCTTCCGGATTCATCTCTGCGTCACGCAGGGCCATCTTAATACAACTGATCGCCCCACGACCTTCCGGATGAATGTCGGTAATCCGGAAAGCGTCCGCTGTTGATCCGTACCCGCGAATCTCGCCATAGATTTTCGCCCCGCGTTTTCGAGCATGCTCAAGCTCTTCCAGCATCAGCATCCCAGCGCCTTCGCCGAGCACAAAACCGTCTCGGTTGAGGTCAAATGGGCGTGAAGCCGTCTGTGGAGAACTATTGCGTTCGGACAGAGCTGTCAGAAGATTGAAGCCCGTTACGCCGAACGGGTGAATCATGCTGTGAGCACCGCCGGACAACATCAGGTCGGCATCACTACGACGAATGATCTCTGTGGCTTCTCCGATGGCCTGGCTGGAGGCCGCACAGGCTGTGAGACAGTTCAGATTTGGTCCCTGAGCATTGAAGATGCTGGAAAGATGAGCGGCCGGCATATTGGGTTCAAGCTCCAGCTCGAACCGAGGATTCATGTTCTCAATGAATTCGTTTGTGAACTTCTGCAGGTCGGCTTCCCCATCTTTAAAGGAGCCAGCAACCAGATTCATAAACTGCATGAAGTCCTGTTGGCCTTCGCCAGCACCGAGATAAACCCCGAACCGAGCGGGATCAAACCGCTGGTCGTCATGAATCCCGGAATCTTTCACCGCCTGAGTCGCTGCGCCAATCGCATAACGAATATTGCGCCCGGCATCAGCGAAGCGAGAAGGATCTTCAACGCAGGAATCGAAATCAAAATTACGAACTTCCGCAGCAAACCTGGTCGGGAAGTGAGTCGCATCAAAATGCGTAATCGGCCCGACGCCGTTGCGGGCTTCCTGCTGCGCCTTCCACATCGTCTCTGCGTCATTGCCAATCGGCGTCAGACTACCAATCCCCGTCACTACTACTCGACGCTTCATCAGTTGACTCCTGCTTTTCTTGACGAAAGCCGACGCGGCAGCGTCAACTTTCAGAGCGCGGCCTTCAGGACGCGGCTGGCTGTTCTCCGGAACCGGCCTTACCCACAGTCAGGATATCGAGCAGATTCATGCGGAAGACAAAATTCTTCTGATCGATCCGGCTTAGTTGCGGATCGCTGGAGTTCAGATGGACAAACACAATTTCCGCGTCTGCCACAAGTCTGTCACCCACCTTGGCCGTGACCGTCACGCTGCCACCTTCCGGCTTGGCATCCTGAAGATCAGCCGTGTAAATCAACTGATCTCCGGGACAGGCCCAACTGTGAAAAGTGACCTTCGGAACCTTCGCCAGGATCACGTTGTATTCAAACTTGAAATGTTCACCCAGCAGAATCCCGCCGGTCTGAGCCATTCCTTCAATCATCAACGAACCAGGCATCACCGGAAACCCCGGGAAGTGATCGTGCAGATGTTCTTCAGCTAATGAAACGTTCTTCACAGACTTCGCGCGTTTGCCAGATTCAAATTCAATAAACTTGTCGATCCAGTACCAGCGCATGAACCACCTGGAATACGTTGAGATCAAAGCCAACAGAAACAAGCAGACTCGCCAGACATACCAACGGGAACAACCACGCCGGCGACCCGCAACAACTCTCAGAACGACTGTCAGGGGCCGCGAAACGCGAGCCCCTGTTCAGTTGGCCTGATTTTCCGAAAGCGATTCGGAAACAGATTACTTCAATCGAGCTGCCACAAACTTGCAGATCATGTCGACAGTGAACAGACCGGAGAGCTTGGCGACGACCGGATCTTTCGCAAAGCTGTCGATGTCCGCATGAGGCATTTTCGTGCGAAGCTGAGCAAGTCCGTCGGTCGTGACTTTTCCGTCAGCGACGAAGCCGGAATCCGCAGTGGCGAGATTTTCGGGGAACAGTTCGCCACGAGGAATCTTGATGTCAAAGTTCTTCTCGAGACGAAACACAATGTCGAGGAAGTCGATTGACTCTGCACCCAAGTCGCCAATCAAAGTGGCCTTCGGTGTGACTTCGTCATCGTCTACACCCAAAGCATCAACCAGCGTGTCACGGACTTTTTCGTAAATCTCATCAGCAGACGGCATTGAAGAATTTCTCCTGATTCGACCACCAGCATGGTAGCCAAAACGGCGATCACCAGAATCCCAGCAAGATGCTTCGGACTGGTGATCTGTCCCAAAGCAACACCCAATTTTAACACAGTAGAAACCCGGTTCCCGCAAACCCAGTTTTCACGGAAACAAGCATTCCGAAATCCTGAGCCAGACGACGTCCCGGCCGTTGGCTCATTCGATTCAGGAACTGCGTATTGTTGCGAGAACTTCGCAGAAGTTCCAGACGTCGTTCTTTTGAAAGCCCCAGACCCTCAAAAAAACCACGTTACAACGGTTACAGTCCTCCTAAAGTCAATCCCCCGTCCACTTTAAGAATCTGACCCGTAACGTAAGAAGACTCGTCAGCAGCAAAGAAAAGTACCGCATTTGAGATATCATCGGGGCGACCCAGCCGCCTTACGGGGATCTTTTTCTTGATTTCGTCGCCTGCAAGGTTCACAACTGCGACCGTCATGTCGGTCTCAATAAAGCCCGGAGCCACGGCATTCGCCGTCACGCCACGGCGAGCCAGCTCAGTCGCAACGCAGCGTGTAAAGCCTTCAACTCCACCCTTGCTGGCCGCGTAGTTAGCCTGCCCCGGATTGGAAACATCCGCTGCGACACTGGACATGTTGATGATGCGTCCATATCGCTGGGACATCATCTGCAATGTCGCAGCCTGACAGAAATTAAATACGCTGGTCAGGTTGGTATCGATCACATCCTGCCACTGGGTCGAATCCATCTTCGCCAACAACGTGTCGCGAATGATCCCGGCGTTATTGACGAGAATCTCCAGCTTGCCCCACTTGGCAACGACGTCAGCGATCACCTGATCCGCGGCTGGCTTCGATCGCACATCCGCCTGAATCGCCCACGCTTCGTGACCTTCAGCAGCCAGAGTTGTCACGACTTCTTCGGCAGCGGCCGCATTGGAATTGTAAACGAATGCCACCTTAGCGCCATTGCGAGCCAATGCTTCGACGATGGCCCGGCCAATACCGCGGCTTCCTCCGGTTACCAAAGCCACGCGATCCTTAACGGTCATGGGTACTACCTTTACAAACGAAACTACAGTCAGGGAATCAAATAATTACAAACGGAATCAGTGGCAGCGTCGCGATTCGCGAGATCAGGGTTGAGCAGAATACATCTGCTGATAGAGATCCTTCATCGACGCAATCAGCCGCGCATCGTTATCCGCGAGAGCGGGATTGAGATCCGACAGGTTCTGACGCGTGAGAAGCAGGCGAGCACTGACGGCCGACTGACCGTTGACCGTTCCCGAAGCCATGAACTCTGCAGTTCCTACGTCCGTGGACCGCAGCGTGGCAGTGACTTCCAGCGTTTGCCCGGGTTTCAGGAAGTTGTTGAACTTCACAGCCCGCGCCTGTTTCAGCAGAAGTGTACTGTACTGAAAGTTATCTGTGACGCGTGAAAGCCATGCACAGGACTGCACGAGGCACTCCACCATCATTACACCCGGCAGGACTGAGAACCCCGGGAAATGATCCTGAAGATATTCTTCCGCCAGCGACACGTTCTTAATCGTCTGAATGCTCTCTCCAGGAACGAGGGAGTTGATGCGGTCAACAAGGCAGAATTTCATCGGACGGGTGCTCGGTGATTTCTTGGGAACTCGGCCATCGGCTCACTTCCGGAGCCACTAAAACCAAGCACAGTCTAAGGAATGAGAGCGACTCTTCCAAAACCCAGGCCACGTGGGATGGAAGATTTGGGGAAAAAGCAACTCCGAGAATAACCAGGAAGATCAAGCCCTCGCAGACTGCCTGACTGGATTCTTCAACTGTTCTCATTATGCTGACCCAAGTGGCCAAAATGACCCAAGTGGCTAACTTTACTCAAATTTGCGAATCGTAAGGTTCCTTTTGGGTTTCCACTCTGCCGGGGAGCTTAATCCCTTGCAGCACCCCATTCGCGCCAGACCACACAGGGCTCCCGCTATTCGCAAGCTGTTTATTTTTTGCAGTTTTTGTTTCCGAATCTCAACGCGGCGTGCTAACCTGAGCGCACAATAGGCTGATTCGGAAATCTAGGCGGTCAATGCTGACTTTGAGCGGCGACTGTTGAAAAGAGGGTTTTCCCTCATCCGGTATCAGTTCAGTAAAGAACAAGAATCTGGCTGGGTGTCCAGCAACTTTAAACTGGTGTTATCGTTTCAGAACTTTGGGAGGAGTTACAGAGCATGCGTTTGATTCTTTCATTGGCACTTGCTGTTTCTATGACAGCATCTGCTCAAGCGGGTGGTTGCTTCGGCAAAAAATCCAGCCGTTGTTGTTCAGCACCTTGTGCTACAAGCTGCAGCCCATGTGGTGCCAGCTCTTGTGGTTCAAGCTGCGGTGATTCCGGTTGCGGCGCTCCAGCAGCGTGCGGAACATGGGAAGAGGTTCAGAAGACTGTTCTGGTTCCAACCACTGTAACTGAAACCCGCAAGGTAACGGTTATGGTTCCTGTGACTCAGGAACATGTCGGCACTCGCAATGTCTGCAAGACAGAGTGGGTTGATCAGGCTCAGAAGTACACAGTGATGGTCCCGGAAACTGTTGAACATACTGGCACTCGCAACGTCTGCAAGACAGAAGTTGTCGACCAGGTTCAGAAGTACACAGTCATGGTTCCAGAAACTGTTGAACACACTGGCACCCGCAACGTCTGCAAGACAGAAGTTGTTGACCAGGTTCAGAAGTACACAGTGATGGTTCCAGAAACTGTTGAACACACAGCAACACGCAACGTCTGCAAGACCGAGTGGGCTGAAGAAGTTCAGAAATACACCGTTCTGGTTCCGGAAACGGTTCAGCACGCTGGCACTCGAACAGTCTGCAAGACCGTTCCAGTCCAGAAGACTCGCAAGGTTTGCCAGGACCAGGGTCACTGGGAAGAAAAGGCCGTTGAGTCAGGCTGCAGCAACTGTGGTTCAGCTCCAGCTTGCGGCGGTTGTGCTTCAGCTCCAGCTTGCGGCGGTTGTGCTCAGGCTTCAAGCTGCTGCGGTGCAGTTGCTTCTGCCTGTGGCGGTTGCGGCGTAGCCAGCGCTTGCGGTGCTGTTGCTTCAAGCTGCGGCGGTTGTGCAAAGACCGCTAAGGTTTGGGTTGCTAACATGGTTGAAACAGAAGTTGCGTACACCTGCTACGAACAGCAGAAGGTTGAAGAGCCTTACACGTACACAACAACTGTCTGCAAGCCAGTTGAAAAAGAGCGAACTGTAAAGGTTGCCAAGCACGTTACTGTTCCAGAAGAGTACAAGTACACAACAACTGTCTGCAAGGCCGTTGAAAAAGAGCGAACTGTAAAGGTCTGCAAGCAGATCACTGTTCCAGAAGAGTTCAAGTACTCAACAACTGTCTGCAAGGCCGTTGAGCAGGAACGAACTGTAAAGGTCTGCAAGCAGATCACCGTTCCAGAAGAGTACAAGTACTCAACAACTGTCTGCAAGGCCGTTGAAAAAGAGCGAACTGTAAAGGTTGCCAAGAACGTTACTGTGACTGAAGAATACAAGTACACGACAACCGTGTGCCAGCCACAGGAAAAGGAAGTACAGGTTCAGGTTTGCAAGATGGTTGAGCAGGTTGTAACCCACAAGGTTTACCACCCAGCAGCTCCAGCTTGCAGCAGCTGTGCTCCAGCACCAGCTTGCGGCGGTTGCGCTCCAGCAGCTCCAGCATGTGGTTCTTGCCACTAATTGACGAATACTTTCTGCGGCTTGTCCGTTGAAAGGTTTGCTCAAAAAACATACACACCCCGGAAGACTACTTCCGGGGTGTGTTTTTTTATGTGCAAAGGGAACCGAGTATCCGCCTCGAATGGACCAGCAATGAACTTGTCATCATCCAGAGGAATCCTCTTTCGGGTTCCGGGGCTGGTCGCAGTCAATTGCTGATTCTCTCCCGGCACCTGCGAGACGCGGGATTTCGAGTTCGAATGTTTTCGAACCGTAAAAAACTGGATGGCTATCTCGCGAATAAGCCAGCCTCACGCATTCTTCGCTGCATCGTCGCGGCCGGCGGTGACGGGACTGTCGCTGATCTTGTCAATCGGCAGCCCGGAGTTCCCATTGCCGTGCTTCCCCTGGGGACAGAAAACCTGCTGGCGAAATATCTGGGGCTCCGCCGTTGCGGTCGTAAGCTGGCTCAAATCATCCAGCGTGGTCAGGTCAAATTTTTCGACTCCGCGAGCGTCAATGGTCGGCGAACACTCCTGATGGTGAGCGTCGGAATTGATGCGGAAATTGTGGAAGCCGTACATAAAGTTCGCTCCGGGAATATTCATCGCCTGAGTTACGTCCGCCCGGTGCTGCGAGCACTACTGAAGAATCAGCCGACCACTTATAGAGTCGTTGCCACCGACGGATCTCACAATGTTTCCGGCAGTCACATCATCGTCACGAATGTTCCACGGTACGGTTTCGACATCCCGTTTGCTCCCGAGGCTCGTCCGGACGACGGAGTCCAGGACGTTCGAGTGTTTCATGGGACAACTCGCTGGCAGGTTTTTTGGCATGTGGTCAAACTGCGCCTGGGGCTGCCAATTGGCCAGAAAGAATTTACTCGCTTCTCGGCTTCGGCCGTAAGAATTGAATGTCTTGACGTAACGGCGCCTCGCACGTCACAGTGCGACGGTGACCCCGGCCCGGAACTGCCCTTGCAGATTGAGACGGATCCTCATTCCCTGACACTGATTGTCCCATGAAACTTCGTCGGATCAGACATCTGCTTGAGTACGCCGTCTTTTTGACGCTGCTCTTTGTCGTCAGATGTCTGCCTGTCCGCGCAACAGTGGCGATGGCCAATGGCCTGGCCTGGTTCATTCACTCTGTATTGCCGAAGAAGTTGACTCGCTACCACGTCGCGCGAGAGAACCTTGCGATCGCGTTCGGGGAATCGCTCAGCGATGCTGAAGCCAACCGAATTATTCTCGGAATGTGGCGGCACCTGTTTCGGATGGTCTGCGAAATGATCCAGTTACCGCGCCGATTTCGCCTGAGCTCCTGTGCGGATGTGCTGGATTTTGAGCGACGCGATGACTGTGTCCGGGCTTTGTGTTCCGGTCGTCCTGTCCTGTTTCTGGGAGGGCATTTCGGGAACTGGGAGATTTCCGTCAACACGTTCGGGCATTTCGGCTTTCCCATGGGAGTCGTCGCACGACCGCTGGACAATCCTTATCTCCACGAGTGGTTCAAGGCGTTCCGCGAGTCGACAGGCAACTCACTGATCTCCAAGCAGGGAGCTGGCTCAGAGCTGTCTGAGATCATGGAAAAGAACGGCATGGCTTCGTTGCTGTGTGATCAGGACGCTGGCGTTTCAGGCTTGTTCGTGGATTTTTTCGGCCGACCCGCATCCACCTTTAAATCGATTGCCCTGCTGGCTTTGCAGTACAATGCGCTAATCGTTGTGGGTGGAGCCTGGAGATTGCCTGATGCAGCCAGCCGAAATTCTCACTGGGTCCGTTTTTGCCTGACAACGCAGGACATTATTGATCCGGCCGACTACCCGGGAGCGAATGGAATCAACGAGCTGACTCAGCGATTCACCGCAGCACTGGAAGCCCTGATTCGAAAAGCTCCGGAGCAATACTTCTGGGTTCACCGTCGCTGGAAGACCTCACCGGATGCCCGCCGCAAGCGCCGGAATGCAGCGGCGTAGGCGACTCGACATACCGCGGAGCGAGGCTGATTTCTGCTGTCTGTGTCTGCCGTCTGTTTCTGCTGGCGACGGCATTGAACTCGTCTGGCATTTTCCGACAACATGAACCCCCTTGACGCCGTGGCGCGATGGCATCAAGATCCGCAGCTATGTGATGAACATTGGAGCAGGGACAGTTTCGTCCCTGCGAGGTTTGATACGTTTACCAATTGAAGACAAGGCTGACCAAATGAGCGGACCGATTGTTCGGACCGGGACGACACCTGCATTCTGGAAAAACTGGGAGCAGGCGTTCGGCGGGAAGAAAACTGAAGGTAGTGCAAAGAAGAAAGCCACTGGCGCAGTCCAGAAGCCGGTTGTTGCAGCAAAGAAAGCTGCCAAGAAGGCCGGTAAGAAGGCCGCAGCGAAGAAGAAAAATTGAGTCAGCTGAATTCTGCTGAAGAATCAACATGGCGACCACAGGCCGAACGTTCTCGCGTTGGCATGTGGTCGACTTTGTTTATTGCCGGGCTGTTTTCTGCGGTTTCCGTTCTCAGCAGTGCTGTTCCGGGGGTCAACGAACCTCATTATCTGGCCAAGGCCCGCGCGTTCGTGGATCCGGGGTGGTGTTCACGCGATTTTTTTCTGACTTCGGCCAATGCGCATTATTGTTTTTTCTGGCTCGTGGGCCAGATGACTCAATGGCTGTCGTTTGATCAGATCGCAGTCGCCGGCAGAATCTTCTCGGCCCTGCTGCTGGCCATCGGCTGGACTTTGCTTGCTCGCGCGGTGCATTTGGGGCCGATCTTCAGCGTCCTGAGTGCCGCGATGTTTGCCTCGCTAAGCCTGCTTGGGAGTTTCTCGGGAGAGTGGCTACTGGGGGGATTCGAATCCAAAGTCCCCGCCTGGGGGCTGTGCCTGATCGCTGTGAGCCTCTGGATTAGTGGCCGCGGTTCCGTGCGAAGCATGCTGCTCGCGGGAATCATCTGCGGTCTGGGATGTTCACTTCACCCTGTGGTCGGTGGCTGGGTTGCCGCCTGTGTCTGCACGGCTTCCGCGTTGATTTTTGTGGCCGATTTGATTTTGAAACGCCCGCAAAGCAACGCTGAGAACCCGCGATCATCTTTGGCCGGTCTGATCGCTTTTTCGACTCAGACAATTCTGTTCGCGTTGCCCGGGCTGATTCCTGCGTTGACGCTTGTGTTCGACAAGAGTCTTCCTCAAAAAGATCGTGAGCTGGCGTCCTTCTATCAGGTCTTCTGGCGTTTAAAGCATCATCTGGACCCGACTGAGATTCCCGGTTCTCAGTGGCTCTATTTATTGCTGGTGGGCAGTGGGTTGGTGGGCGGGCTTTGGTGTCTAAGTCGCTACCACTCCGGATCAACACGAACAGATGGGCTGCGATGGATGCTGGTCTTCTTCATCATGTCGGCACTGATCGCATTGGCGGGTATCATTATCGGCTGGCACACAGTGCGAGCCCAGGAGTTAGACGGCTGGGAATGGCGTGCGTCGCTGCTGAAGTTTTATCCGTTTCGCTGTTTCGACGCACTGCTTCCGATTACGACCGCTCTGGTGTTTGGACGCCTGCTGCAGGCCTTCTCACCGCAGTCGGAACCGTCCAATTCGATAACTTCCGGATCGTTCGCCGGTGGATTGTTGAGTCCTCCGCGCGTCCAGCAGATTGCCTTCTGTGGAATGCTGCTGCTTCCGCTGTGGCTGTCCTGGCGCAGCCGAGAAGCAGCTCCGGCGGGGTACACGATGGATCAGTTCACCGACTGGCGACAGGCCTGCGACTGGTTGCGGGAGAATACTCCGCAGGACGCACTGATCCTGACGCCTCGAGAATCTTCAGCCTTCAAATGGTTCGCTGAACGCGCCGAGTATGTCTGCTACAAGGATTGCCCTCAGGATGCCGTCGGAATCCTGACGTGGAATAAACGCCTGTGGCTGCTGCACGACTGGACGCTGCAGAGTTCATCGGATGCACTCTACGACAAGCGTGATCTGCAGATTCTGCGAGCCAAAACTGACTGCGATTTCATTGTGACCAGAATTTTGGGGCCGTTCGAAACGGATCCGCTCTGGGAAGGGCAGCACTGGAAAATCTATGCTGTGCCATCGAGAGAATAAGATTTAGCCAGCATAACCGAAGTCTGGCGACTCCGGCTACAAGAGAAACAGAGGCAAGAGAAACAAAGGGGGCATTGGCAATGTCCCCTTTTTGTTTCCCAGAACTTGATTACAAGATGTCCAGAACTTCCCCGATGACTAAACCTGTGACCACGTCGTCGAGTGCTCGGAAGTACCAGTCGGTTCCGTTGCCGCCGACCAGAGAATCATCTTCTCCTGCGTCATTCAGCACGTTGACTGTCGCCTTTAAGGAAACTGCAGGAGCCCCCACACCGGCT
>CAMAXD010000158.1 GCA_945861975.1 Candidatus Kuenenia stuttgartensis
AGCGCCACCGGGAATTCGTTTCGATGCCATTCGAAAACGTGAGCGAATCCGCCATAAACAGATAGACATAAGCTTCGATCGGTTCACTCTCCTGGTCAATCGCATCCCGAATCTGACGCATCAGCTCCGACCGCTGCAATGTCAACGCGAGAAAAAAGATCAGTCGCTGGCGGGCAATCGTGGAGCGAGGGTTCAGTTCAAGGACCTCTGCGCAGACAATAGCCGCTTCAGAGGGAGAGTTCATGGGACCAAACAACAAATCGATTTCGGAAATCGCGGCCCGTTCGGCCTCGGTGGAACCAGCAGGCACGCTTCTGAAACACTCCAGAGCGGGTCTGAACTGTCGTTGTCTGGCAAACGCATTTCCCAACTGCAACCAGGCTTCACCACTCCCGGGGGCTATTTGAGTCCAGCGTCTGGCATTGAGTTCCAGGGATTTCCATTCATTAGCCGCCGCCGCCCGCTGGCAATTCTTCCGAAGCGCGGCCTCTGAAGGAACGAACAATCGGTACCCCCAGAGCCCCAGCACGGCACTGAGCAGCAGGCATCCCAGCCCCAGTATTTGCGATCGCTTTTTCGTGGGCCAGAATGACATGGGACGTTTATTCAATTGAAAAACCGGTAGACCCAAAAGAAGAAAATGTGAGCGAAGCGACAATGCTGCTCCCATTGAATCCCGACGATACCCACTGTCGCCGTCAACTTTTACTTATCATCGTCTACGGGTTCAGTGAGAACAACGATTCGATCCAGTTCTGCAACACGGATTGACTGACGTTTTCCGCTTGGCCACGCCACTTCAAGTTCACAGGGCTGGTCGCGGTCGCCCAGTCCAAAGACCATGGCAGGCTGATGCGAAGAACAATAACTGGTTCCGCCAGCCAGCTCACGCATAAAATGGTCGCCGCCACTTCGCAGGGTAACACGCACTCCAATTCCCTGTCGGTTACTTCTGCGACCGATAAACTGCAATTGCAGCCAGTGTCTGCGAGACGACTGATTCTTCAGCAGCGAAACGGGAGCGTTCTGGTGGACGATTGCGAGATCCAGGTCACCATCTCCGTCGTAGTCAGCGGTGGCCACTCCTCGCCCAATGAATTGTTGACCGAAATAATCACCGCCCCTGGCTGAATTGTCCGTGATTTGTGAATCACTGATGCTGAATAATTGTGGAAGCATCGCCAACTGGGTTCCGAGGTGTCCAGGATCATCAAGGTGACCGTTGGCCATGATGAGGTCTTCAGTACCATCGCAGTTGAAATCCTCCATGACTGTGCCGAATCCAACCATAGGAAGTGTCACCGAGACACCTTTTACCGCTGCTGTAACGTCAGAGAATCCGGCGGGTCCCAGATTCCTGTAGAGCGTGTTCCATTCGCCCTCATAATGCGTCAAATAGAGATCCAAAAAGCCATTGTGGTCATAATCTCCTACGGCAATTCCCATACTGGCCTGGGCACGACCATCAGAAGCAACGGCGCAGCCGAGTTCATTGGCCTTGTCCAGGAATTGTCCATCACTCTGGTTGATGAACAGAAAATTGGGTGTTGCATCGTTGGCAACATAGATGTCGGGCCATTCATCGTTGTTGAAGTCCGCGATGGTAACTCCAAGAGCTTTGTTGTTAGAACCGAACACGCCTCGCTCCTGTGCGGCTGCTCGGAATGTTCCGTCCCCTTCATTCAGGTACAGTTCATCCGGTCTGGGGTCAATTTCATTCGGTTGACATAGTCGTCGTTCACCGTTCGCACTCAAACACACGCGAGGGTGAAAACGATCGAAATCCACATATCGACATACATACAAGTCAAGGTCACCGTCACGATCGATGTCGCCCCATGCGGCACTGCTGTGCCAGCCAGGTCTTTGCTCCATCGCCCCCGAGACATCGCGGAATGTTCCGTCCCCTTGATTCTGATAGAGAGTGCAAATCCCGATGTTAGTGACCATGATGTCGCTGAATCCGTCGTTGTCAAAGTCGCCGACAGCAACTCCCTGGCTGTAATCGCGTTCATCAATATTCGCCAGTTCGGTAACCGGCTGGAATCGTCCATGATGCATCTTGCGAAACAACTGATCGGACGGTTGTTTTTCAGACGGAGGCAGCGAAGGATCACCGCCCTGATTCAGATACAAATCCCAGTTTCCATCCCGATCGAAGTCGATCCAGCCGCAACCGCCACCTGTAGGCTGAACCATGAGCAGCAGTTTTTTGTCGCCCGTGTCGTACGTATGTCGCAGGTCCGCAGAGATCGCAACATCTTCAAAAACAGGTGATTCTGACGATAACAGCTGGTGCTCAATTTCCACGGGTTGCCGCAGATCAAAGGTCTTACTGAGCACAAGAGATTTTTTAGCAACCACTGGACGGCTCGCCCGCGGCAGACCAGTTGTCTTGCTTGTGGTCGAGGAGTCACATCCCAACATCGCAAGCAGAACCAGCCACCTGAGTAAACCAGTTGAGCGTCGGACCAGACAGCATCTGTCGCCCCGAGGATCAGTCGCAGAGCGTTTCACTGACACAGAGTAACTGGAGACGGGATGCATGTGGGTCACCTGAAAGCAACCAGTTGCAGCAGGACTTGTTGCGTTCGGTTGGTCAACGTGGCTTGTTTCTATAAGGACCGGATGAGTTAAGCATCTTAAGCCGTTGGTTCAAAGCGTTGGCGACCTGACCATCGTTGCACTGCTCCGCGAGTCTGGCAAGTTCAGTGAGTATGTCGTTGGGTATTTCTTCGTCAAGTGCTATCGCGTTGATCCGAATTCGCAATTGTCTTGCGGACTGTACAAGTTCGTGCAGCTTTTCGGCCTCGGTCAGACGGCCCTCTTTTCGGAGGAGATCGGCAAGGAGGTTGCGAGCGTACCAATCCATTGGAAACAAACGAATGGCCTCTTCAAGAGCTTCAGTCGCTTTGGGCAGCTCATTCCGATTCAAATGCAGCCAACCCTTGGCACGCCAGAATCTATTGTCATCATCGGCATCCGTTGGCAAGGATGACAGAAACTGTACGACCCCGGGGACATCGCCACTCCGCAGGTTCACATCGACCTTGTAGGCCAGCAATTCAAGATTGTCCGGAAACTTCTTGAGTAGTCTGTCTGCCAGAGAGTATTTGTCATCGCTGGATGATTCGCTGACTCCGTTTTACGGTTCTGGCAGGTGAAGCACCCGTGCGACGTCAAAAAGCTCGGAATCTGGATCCTGCTCAAGCCAGCGGGAGTTTGACTCACTGGCGCCGGCAATTCGCATCGTGTCCATCAGGAACAAATAGACGTAAGATTTGGGTGGTTCACGCTGGCTGTCAATCGCGAATCGAATCTGCTGCTCCAGCCTGCGCTTTTGCAGGGTTATTGCGTAGAACTCAATCAATTGATGGTGAGCGGCCGTTGCCCGCTGATCGATTCGCAGGATCCCCTCACAGGTGCGAACGCCATCGAGCGGTCGATTGATCACACCAAACTGCATGTTGGACAAGACAACAAGCGATGGCAGGGCTCTGGGGTCAGAATCCGGAATTTTCGAAAGAAAATCTACGGCCGACTCAAAGTCCTCCACATGAATGCTTGCATCGGCCGCATACAGCATTGCATCAACCGAGGATGAATCCCAGGCAGACCATTGTTCGCTGATCTTGCGGAGTTCAACCCACTTTCCGGAGCCTTGTACTTCCTTGCATTGATTCCGAAATGCGGCCTTTTTTGAGCGAATCCATTGATGGTTCGCGAATGCAATCCCGACCGACAGGATGGCGACGACAAGAACTAACAGAGACCCTCTCAGAACTCTTCTGGAGGGCACGGCACTAACAACCTGCGTCGACCCAACACCTGATGCTGACGCGATCCCATTCAGATTCCTGTCGCCCATATTTGGTGAGCACGATTTGTTGGTATCACCCATGGCATCAGGATCGGCAGAGATTACGGTGTCCGGAATCTGCCCACAAAAAAAGCGAAGCCCTTGGAAACTCCAAGGACTTCGAGATTGTCCAAAGTTCAAACACCCATCGGGTTCAAATCAGAACTCACCAAGAATTTCACCAGCACCACGCGTTCCAAGGGCCTGACGAACCTGCCATGCGACGTTCTCACTCACGAATCGGATGGAACCATCGCTGAGCAGACCATGAGCACCCCCTACGTGAATACTGCTCCATTGGTCGCAACGGAAGTCGCCGCTCGGATTCCAGTTGATAGGCATCTTCGTGCTATGAATCGCATAAGATCCCATCCACAAGTTGTCGGACTGCATCGCAGTAGGATTATTCTTGTCGATCCAGTGGTGGTCTTCCAGTACCGCCATTGTGTTGGACGTACCATCGGTGATGTTGGAGATTCCAACACAACCCTGCCACCCAATCACGCCATTACAACCAGCCATCTGACCATTATCAGAAGCGTCTGCCCATGCAGCACCATTCCAGTTGCCTGGATAAGGATTCTGCGGGCAATCGCGATGACCGGCATTCATCCAACCCATATTTCCAACGTAATCAGTTCGTCCACCGTCCAAACCGGATCCCCAATCGTCTCCGCCAGGAGTTCCATTAGTCTGCTTTGCTGGCTGGGGATTACTTGGACACATGTATCCAGGAATGACCGTGCGACGAGCAGTGATGTTGGCTGGTGGTGTGAGCGCGTGGTTCGTCATGATGCGGCCCGCATTAGAACTCCAGTTAATCGTGGAGTAGAGATTCGCCTGTTCAATGTAAGGCAGCATCAGGGCCATCCATCCAACATGCCCCCATGTGGCGGTCATGTAATTGGTGCCCACGTTGCGATTCCCCATTGAGTTAAGCGGGAAAAGCTGAAACGTGTCGTGATAGTTATGCAGTGCAAGTCCAAGTTGCTTCATGTTATTCTTACACTGTGTCCGGCGAGCAGCCTCTCGGGCTTGTTGCACAGCCGGCAACAACAACGCAATCAGGATTGCAATGATTGCAATAACAACCAGGAGTTCAATGAGAGTGAACCCACGGATCCACTTCCAACTCCTTTGTTGGCGACTTTTGTACATACCACACCTCTCAGACGTAAAAGAAAAAACAGTCGAAAACGACGAAACAGCCAAGCCCGTATCCAAAGATCATTTTTAAAGCGTTATGAGCAGTTCATTCGCCTCACGAGTGATTTCAACGTCTTTAGGCGAAGTCTTAAATGAGCCATATTCATTTGGAAAAGGAGCTTTCTTCGCTTCAGATGGCTTGCCTGCACCTGACATCATGGCCTTCATCGCGGCCTGCCGAGAAGCCTCCGAATTTACATCCGCCGATGCAGGCATTTGAAACGTAACTTTATATTTCCCGGCGGCAGCTCCGGCTTTCCCTTCACTCGAAGACAGCTCAAATTCACCCTTGTCATTGAGCACCCCACTGGATGCATCATCCGAACCAACATCAGCTTTGATAGTGATCAGGACCAATGTGCACCCGGTCAGCGGGGCACCGTTAAGAGTGACACGCCCCTTTACAGGGAAAAGCGTCGCCTCTTCAACGGCAGGTTTGCAGCCAGAAACACCAACCAGAACAAGAAGACCAAGAAATACAATGCTTCGCATACAAACTACCCAATACTGTGAGTTTCCAGCAATTACGTCAGTAGGGCGAACAATTACGCCGCATGAAGAGTTTGTTGTTTGAGGGGAGAATGAGAGCTAACAGAAAGTTTGCATTCATGCCCAGATGACATGCATCAATCGGGAAAACATCGACACAAACGTTTAGGCTATTTAATATTGTGCCCCAATGTCAACGAGTTTGTCAGGGAAAACTTCCTAAATTCGAGAGGTATTCGCACGCAATAGACAGTGCTGTTGGAATTGCTGCGTGGATCTCGTGCCTTTGACTGATGTCCCACTACTTCGTCCTGTAGGTTGCGTCTGTTCTGAGGCTCATCGCATTGAATGCTGTTCTGCAGAAAATTGTTCTGGTTAAGCATTCAATTGTCGAATCAATTGACAGCCAGGCCAGACTCGGTCGTAATGTGCAATCCCGTTATTTTGGTCTTTGGATGAAAATACATGTTCGACCTGCGGCGGTTGACAAAAACCGGAATAGTGAGTCTGGTCTTGATTGTCGGAGTCGTGATCGCCGTTGTTGCCTGGAGATCGGCCAACAGTACTGAACAAAAGGCCACTCATCTCAGCCGTGCCGAAATCGGCGTCAGCTCCGCAAGCCGTAGGCCGCAGACTGAGATCTCGCCGGAGTTTGCAGGAAGCGAGAGTTGTGCTGAATGCCACGCTGAAATTAGTGAGGCGTATCGTTCCAGTGCCATGGGGCAATCGTTGTGGCAGATCGGAACGGAAACGCCGCTGGAAGATTACGAGCAGCAAAAATCCTTCTCGCCGGATGGCCATCATCACTATTCAATTGTTCGAACAGATGAAGGGGTCTTTCACCATGAGCGGCTCGCGGACAATAACGGAGAGACAATCTACGATCAGTCGGAAAAAATCGAGTTCGTGATTGGTTCTGGTACCCAGGGGCGATCATATCTGTTCAATCGTAACGGGATGTTGTACATGTCCCCGGTAGGCTGGTATGCGAACGGAAAGAGATGGGATCTTTCTCCGGGATTCAAGCTTCCATACCATCGCCGATTCAGCCGCCGCATACCGTTTGCATGCATGGAGTGTCATGCGAGCCAAATGAATCAGACAAGTCAAACAGATGTCTTTGGTGATCCTCCTTTTCGCGAATTTGCCATCGGCTGTGAGCGATGCCATGGTCCGGGTGTGAATCACATTGAGTTTCATAAGCAGAAAATGACGGTTGGTACAGATCCGATTGTCAATCCCTCGCGACTTGATCCACTCCGCCGAGAGGATGTTTGCATTCAATGTCATCTCTCCGGTGAGGGACGTTACCTGCGAGAAGGGAGCCATTTTGGAGGCTTTCTTCCGGGAACCCGAATTGAAGAGACCTACCTGATTTTTGTTGGGGGCAAACGAACTTCGGACGATGGCCGGACTCGGGCTGTCAGTCAGGTGGAACAAATGCGATCCAGTCGATGCTACATTGGCAGTGAAGGTCGAATGGGATGTACGAGTTGCCATGACCCTCATTCCAAAACACCAGAAGAACAACAAGTTAGTTTCCATCGAGGACGATGCCTTGCCTGTCACACTGAGCATGGCTGCGCGATTGAGGAGTCAGAACGGCGTGTAAGGCAGGTGGATGACTCGTGCGTTGCGTGTCACATGCCAAAACTTGAGGCCTCAGATGTTCCTCATACAACGCAGACAGATCATCGGATTCTGCGATTGCCTCAGGCGTCCGCCGCGCCGCAAAGTGAAGCGAATACTGCACCAGAGTTGTACGACGATGCCGAGAAACGATTGCCGGAAGTTGTTGTTGCCAAAGCCAGAGGGATGTGGCTGGCGGAACGAGCAGAGCGTTATACGAATCACAACTTTGCGGAACAGGCGTCACAAATCCTCAAAGGTGTGCTGGTCCTGCAGCCCGATGATGTTGAGGTTCTGGAAGCCCTCGGCACTTGCGCCGCCATCAGTGGACGAACAGAGGAATCCCTCAGTTATTGCAACAGAGTCATGGCGATGGCACCCTATCGGGAGCGGACACTTCTGACGGCCGCGACGATGCATCTTCACCAGGGGAAAATCGATACGGGCCGAAGACTTATGGAAGAATATCTCGAAGTTCAGCCCAATGATGCATCGGCATGGGGAAGGTACTCGGGGGTGTTATCTCAGCTCAATGAAACTCAAAACGCTATTAATGCGGGCCGCAAATCAGCAGAGCTCGATCCTTCTAATCCCAGGACATGGAGCCATTTAGCCGAGCTATACGGTCGGATTGGCGATGGGAAGCAGGAAGAAACCTGCCGCGCGCTTGGCAGGCGGGTCCAATTCAGCAAGACTCCACAGTAGTTTCCTGAGTCCCAGTCTATCGACCAGTTCAATTGGAGACGCAACAATGAATCGCCTGAAACTTTCGCTTGCCGTGGGCGCGGTTTGCGTTGTCGCCGCCGCCGTCATTCTTGCTCCGAGGGGTGATCGAACAGACCGCAGCGCAGTTGGAGGAGTTGATTCCCATTCTGCTACGAAGCCGGACTCAGGCCATAATCTTTCCGAACAGCTGCACAACGGCGAAGTCTACCTTGATAAGACTCAATTGGCCGATGCCGGCATTACGTTGGCAAATCGTTACACGGGGGAAATTCGGGACCCCAATTCACTGGAGGATTTGCGAAACGCGTTGGCAATGCGGGGAAGTGCGGGGTTGGCTGAAATGAAGGAAGCGTTGGCGGGATTTGAACAGTCGGGACGACCGGAGGATCTGGAAACTGCTCGACTGTACTTCCAGATGGGCCTGATGTTGACCTACGAAGGAAAGATCGAGGAAGCGGTTGAGGCCATAGAAAAATCGATCTCAATTGGTGAAAACAATGACATGCCGCTGGAGGTGCGGACAAATCTTCGAGCGATTCTCGGGGTTCTGGCATTTCGCCGTGGTGAACTGGAGAACTGCATCCGCTGTGTCGGCCCTTCGAGTTGTATTCTACCAATTGCTGAGTCGGCCGTTCATCAGCACAAATCGGGTTCTCGCGAAGCGGCCGGGATCTTTACCGACTACCTGAAGACAGCGCCGGGTGATCTGCGTGTCCGCTGGCTGTTGAATTTGGCCAGTATGACGTTGGGAGAGTACCCGGATCAAGTTCCACATCAGTACCGGATTCCAGTGGATAAGTTTGGATCGGCAGGGGATGTTGGTCGCTTTTTTAATGCGGCCACTTTAGTGGGGCTGACAGACCGTGGGCCGAACCAGGCCGGGGGAAGTGTATTTGATGATTTCACAGGAGATGATCTCCCGGATCTGCTTGCGACTTCCCTCGACATTGATCGCGGGGCGTCGTTCTTCGTTAATGATGGTAACGGAAAATTCATCGACAAGTCGGACGAGGCTGGACTGTCTGACCAGATCTACGCGCTGAATGTGGTGCAAACGGATTACGACAACGACGGGTGTCTGGATGTGCTGCTGCTACGAGGCGGGTGGGAGAATCCGATGCGAATGTCGTTACTGAGAAATGCTGGCAACGGCCGATTTGAAGATGTGACAATTGCCTGTGGATTGAATGAGCCAATTGCATCAGAAACGGCTGCGTGGGGTGACTATGATAATGATGGCCGACTCGATCTGTATGTTGGTGGCGAATATGTTGCCCCTTTCTCCGGAGAGAATCCGCATCCGGTTCCGCAAAATCGCTGTCGGCTGTATCACAACGAGGGCAATAATAAGTTCGTCGACGTCGCTGCCAAACTCGGCGTGTTGAACGAGCAATGTACAAAAGGAGTCGCGTGGGGGGACTATGATCAGGACGGCCGTCTTGATCTATTTGTTTCCAACATGAATGCCCCCAGCAGGCTTTATCATCAGGAGGCCGATGGCAACTTTCGAGATGTGGCGCCGGAGCTTGGAATCACCGGTCCAGCGCATGGCTTTGCCTGTTGGTTCTGGGACTACGACAACGACGGGCAACTTGATATCTACGTGAATGACTACACAAGTACCCTCGCCGATTTTGTAGCTGCGTCTCTCGACATGCCGGGAAAGCCAACTCCTCCCTGTCTTTATCGCAACGTAGGCAAAGATGGATTTCGGGATGTCGCTGAAGAGGTTGGTCTCGGTCGAGATATGATGCCGATGGGTTGCAACTTCGGTGACATTGATAACGACGGATTCCTGGACTTTTATCTGGGAACGGGACGAATGGCGCTCGAAGTTCTGGTTCCCAATCTGTTGTTTCGGAACGACTCAGGCCGGAAGTTTTCCGACGTTACTACCTCGTCCGGAACCGGACACCTGCAGAAAGGCCACGGGGTTTCATTCGCGGACTGGAATTGCGATGGCAACATCGATCTGTTTGTCGTAGCCGGCGGCGCTGTCCCTGGCGACAGATCGTACAATGTCCTGTTTCAGAATCCGGACCACGGAAACAACTGGCTGAAGGTGAAACTGAAAGGAACGAAAACAAATCGTCCCGCAATCGGTGCAAGGGTTCAGGTCACCTATTCGACAACAGATGGTAAAGAATGGAAGGTGTATCGAACGATCGGCAACAACAGCAGCTTTGGTGGTAATTCGCTCGTCGAGTCCATCGGATTGCAGAACGCAGGTTCTGTTTCCGAACTCCGAGTGACCTGGCCAACCTCGGCGACCACGCAGGTGTTTCGGGACATCACGTGTAACCAGGCGATTGAGATTACTGAAGAAACGGATTCATTTGTTCCGTTGCCCCAAAAGTCGTTCGAGGTGCCAACGGTGGAATCAAGCCGAGTCCCTGACAAGGGCTGAGAGTTCCTGACCCTAAGTCGCTAACGGCGTGTTGATCCTGGCAGCGCACGGTGTTCGCTGTCTCAGCGACAGTACTCGCATGAAATTGAGCAAGCCCTTCATTAATGGAAAATGACAATTACCAGCGTCGAAGCAGAATCCGGATCGGAGGAGCAGTTTTCCTGCTTGTTGCGATCCTGGTGTTTTTGGGTCGCTATTTTCTGAAACCACCACTACAGATCCCCGTGATTGACGGAACGACAACAACAGTCGTATCCGGCATCCATCTGATTGGTGGTCTGGGGCCCGCTGCCTGCTACGCAGTAGAAACGAAGGAAGGGCTCGTCCTTATCGATTCCGGCCTTGAGCAGGATGCGGCAAAACTCAAGGTCGAATTGACTGCTCTCGGGCTGGACTGGAAACGCACACGCGCGGTCTTTTTGACCCACGTTCACGGTGATCATTGCGGCGGTGCAGAACGACTGCGGGTAGAAACAGGGGCAAGGATCTACGCTGGCCATCGCGATGCCCCCGCAATTATGGAGGGTTCTTCGCGCGACGCTGTCTTCAGCATATTTCCTATGCCCTATCACTCTCCGCACGCAACGCATGTTGATGAGCCCCTTCACGGAGGAGAATCGATTTCGATCGGAGAAGTAACCATCGAGGCAATCGATACCCCGGGCCACACTCCGGGCAGTGTTTGTTATCTGATGGAATACAACGGTCTCCGAGTTTTGTTTTCCGGAGACGTGGTTTATCGACTTGGCGACCACCCGCTCGGAACTTATTCCGCTTATCTGCCACCCCGTTTTCGAGGCGATGTGCGGGAGTTTCTCGCGTCGCTGAAGAAGCTGAGCGAACTGCCAGCGCCGGATCTGGTACTTCCCGGACATCCTGCCGCCAGTCGAGTTCCACAGTCGCCCAGAATGACGATACATGAATGGACCGGGATGCTGGACCGCGGTTTCGCGGAGATGGAACTGCTGATATCGCGATTCGAGAGCGATGGAGCCAATTTCCTTGATGACAATCCCAAACAACTCGTGCCTGGTGTCTGCTACTTTGGTGATTTCCACGGGACGGCGATCTACGGCCTCTATCTAGGATCATCTTTGGCGATCATTAACGCACCCGGTGGTACCGAACTTCTGGAATTCCTGGAGCAACGACAGAAGGTCCTCGAACTGCCAGTTACAAAGCCGCATGCTGTTCTGCTGACCGCCTGCGGCGAACGAGAAATCTCCGGGCTGAAGGAATTCGTTGATGTATCCCACGCAAGTGTATTCGTAGCCGAAGCGGATATGGAATTCATTCGAAGCCATTGCGCTTCCGGTACAGTCGTTCTTTCGACCAGTGAACTGAACAAGTCTCAGTTCCCTGGTATCACGCCCCTTGAGCTCGGCAGGTCAACCACGACTTTCATGGCTTACCTCCTGCAGTTGTCGGGGAAGACTATTCTGATTTCCAGTACGATCCCGACTGGTGGAAACCGCAAGTTGGTAGGGGAGCTGATTTCCCGCTCCGGAGACCCCGGCCTCACTCCGTCTGACTTTGTGAATGTGCTCCGTCGATTGCACCAGCTCGACCCGGATCTCTGGCTACCAGCTGTTTCGTTGAACGGGCAAAACGCAAACCTTTATGATGAAGAGTGGAAGAGCGTCCTTGGGAAGGACTATGATGCCGTCCAGGAGTTGCTCCAGAGTGATCCTCCACAGTGAGAAATATGGCCCGAACGCAAGGTATTGCGACCGATCGGAGGCCGAAGCAGTATCAATAGCACAGGCCGGAAAAACTGCCCGCCCACTCTCGTTTCAGAATACATTGCTCGCAATGCGGGCTACCCGACAGAAAGCCCAAAACAATTCGACCTTCCTTTACGATTTCACCCTCACAACGTGCAGGCTGTGCGATACGCCTTGCTGTTTCTTGCGGGTGCCATGCGAAGTCGTCGTGATCACGGGTAGAACTTCGAGAGCTCCGACGAAGATGTTGAGAAATCCGGAATCGTTCCGGATCTTCAGAAACCCGGTTCTCCCTGTGGGTTTGAGGGCAGTCGCAATGCTGAGTGGTTGAAGCGGTTTCGATGTTGTGTTACCGTCCAGGGTATCGTGATTGATAGTTCCAGACGTCCACAAGGTTCAGGAAAAACGAAGAACAGCAATGCACAAAGTTACCCTTTTGCCAGGTGATGGTGTTGGCCCGGAGATCGCTGAAGCAACACGAAAGTGCGTTGAAGCCACCGGAGTAAAGATTCAGTGGGACGTGCAGGAATGCGGCATCGAAGTGATTGAAGCCAAGGGCGGCGTGCCAGCCAGCGTTCTGGAGTCTATTC
>CAMAXD010000159.1 GCA_945861975.1 Candidatus Kuenenia stuttgartensis
GCCTCACGGCAACGCAGTTACTCTTGTTGTTCAGGCTGGTAACGTTCGCCTGGAAGGGACTTTCACCCTCCTGATCAAACGCCTTCACAGGCGCACTAGCCGAAGTCGTGAGACTTCGGACCGAACTGTCACCCGTTCGGCTACACCAGGCAGTTATTTCCGCGCCAACTCTTAGTTTCTGAATCAGCCAACACTCAGGCAGATCATCATGCGAAATCAAACAGCCACTCAGCTTCTCTTCGAAATGTCACTTGCCGGTCGCGGCACTGTGGTTTTTCCAGCGAGCGATGTTCCGGAAGTTTCTTCGATTCCAGCTCTTGATGCGACGTTTCTGGCGAAGGAAAACCTGCCGCTGCCGGAGATTGCCGAGCCGGACGTTGTGCGCCACTTCGTCAACCTGTCGACCCTGAACATGAGTGTTGACTCGCACTTTTATCCGCTGGGAAGTTGTACGATGAAGTACAACCCCAAGCGGCACGAACGACTGGCCCGACTTCCGCAGGCGGCCAACAGTCATCCGTATCAACCCGAATCACAAATTCAGGGGCTACTGAGCGTTCTCTACGAAATGCAAACGATGCTGGCCGAGATCTCCGGCCTGCCAGGCATCTCTTTGCATCCCGCGGCTGGTGCACAGGGTGAGTTCACCGCGTTACTGACGGCGGCCGCATACTTCAAAGACAAAGGCGAGAAACGAACTCGTGTTTTGTTCCCGTCGAGTGCTCATGGGACCAATCCGGCCAGTGCTGCTCTGGCGGGGTTTGAGTGCGTTCAACTTTCCGGTGGTCGCGATGGATTCGTTGATCTGGAAGAACTGAAATCACAACTGGATGAGCGAACTGCTGTGTTCATGGTGACGAACCCAAACACACTGGGTTTGTTCGAACGCGACATCGCGAAGGTGGCTGAACTGCTGCATGGTGTGGGCGGTCTCGTTTATATTGACGGCGCTAACATGAACGCGATCCTCGGGAAGACTCGCCCCGGCGACTTCGGCGGCGATATGATGCACTACAACGTTCACAAGACCTTCACGGGACCTCACGGCGCTGGCGGTCCGGGAGCAGGTCCGATCGCCGTCCGTGATTTTCTTGCTCCGTTTCTACCAGCTCCGATTGTGACCTGGGATCAGTTCACCAACCGCTACTCACTGTCAAAACCTCCGAAGTCGATCGGTCAGGTGAGAACGTTCTTTGGCAATGTCGGCATCCTGCTTCGCGGCTACTTCTACATCCGAACGTTGGGCGGAAAAGGACTGCGTGAAGCGTCTGAGAACGCGGTACTCAATGCTAACTATCTACTGAGTCAGGTGCAGGACTTCCTTGATGTACCACACGGAAATCGCTGCATGCATGAGTTTGTCGCGAGTGCTCGCCGGATTAAAGCTGACACCGGCGTCACCACGATGGACATCGCCAAGCGTCTGCTGGACTATGGCTTTCACGCTCCGACAGTCTACTTCCCGCTGGTCGTTGAAGAAGCCCTGATGATGGAGCCAACAGAAACAGAATCTCTTCAAACTTTGGATGCGTTCGCCACAGCCCTGCGAACGATCTGCAGTGAACCACCGGAAATGGTCAAGGGGGCTCCGCACAGTACGGCCGTCTGTCGCCCAGATGAAGTCAACGCCGCTCGCAAGCCGGTTCTCTGCTGGTCAGCACCGAATTGCTGAGCATGTACGGAAACGGAAAAACAATAACAGCAGGTCACTGCAACTGAGTCTCTCTCGGTTGTTCGGCAAGACGAAACAGCGGAGCATCAGGCAATTCAGCGGTGATCTGGAATGTTTCCGGTGCGGGCGTTTTGCCGGGATCGCGGAGCACTTCCGCTTCGACCAGAGTCGCGTAACTCAGGCACAGCAGCAAGCCCATCGCAACTCCGTTGGGCAACGCATCGGAACCAAACATTTTCATCGCGCTGCCGGCGGACTTGGCAAGCTTCACTTTCGCGCCATCCCATTGCACGCTGTACATTTCATCCAGCACCAGATGCGAAAGAAATCCCAGTCCCGTACCTATCGCCATCAGCACCCGCACTTTGATGTCGTCGGAGTGATACGCCAGAAACGTGACTTCTGCAGCGATAATTAGCGCCGGGATACTATGAAACATACCGCGATGAACGGTCAGCTTCGCCAGCATGAACGCTCCCCCATAGCGAACGATTCCATAGGACAGCATTGCAAACAGCGTCGCTCGATCCCCATGCATTCCGATCGCATGGACGTGCTGTACCAGCATAATGGGAGCGATCGCAGCAGTGACTCCAAAGAGTTCACGAATAGGCTTGCCGCTTTCAGAGTCCAGATCCGGCAACATGCCCGCAACCCACGTCAGAATCGCCGCGATGGCGGCCTGAGAAATCGTGTAGCCAAACATGAATACCGCAGCGCAGCCGTAAGCTACTCCCAATAATCCGCTCACGCTGACATGTTCGCGATACCCAGCCATCCGGAGTTCCTTCTCCTGCCTTCGTTGTGTTTGTGATCTGACTTAGTCTGTTTTTGTCAGGCAACCGTATTGTCAGTTTCAAGCAACCGTATTGTCAGTTCCAAGCCTCCGTATTGTCAGTTTCAGGCGTTGGATTGGTAAGAGCAGGTGCGGGGAATTCTGCGGACTCAACTACTGCCAAAAACGTGAACCTGCAGATTCTGCCGACATGCCCTTTGTGCTCGTCCCTTTCTGTAGAGAAACAGCTTCGAGATAACTCCCGGCTGAAACGCAACCGGTGAGCCTTCGTTCGCTAAAGCTCACTTGTCACACCCTACAGGAAAACCTTTCAACTTGTCGGGTGTGACAAGTTCGCCGCAGCGAACGCAGGCACACCATTCACGGAGATCATCTCAAACTCAATCGCTAAACGAGACCGCGTTTCTTCCGAAATGCCCATTCGGCCGACATCAGTCCGATCAACAGCAGTAACACAAGCCAGTTATCCCACAGGCTCAACTGCTCCTGGCGAGCCAGCGTCAGGCCGGGAAGTCCGTTCTCCGCCCAGTTTGCAACGCGTTCCTGAAGTTGCTCCGGAGTCAGCATTTCTCCACCACTCGCCACAGCAATCTCACGCAGGAGTGAGAAATCAGCAACAGGATTGTCCAGTTCCAGGTCACGAGCATTCACGTGAAAACGAGTCACCGCGATGCCAGCCAGGGCTTCGCCATTGCGACTCGCTTTGACGCGAGCCCAGTAATCGCCAGGCTCAAGCGTCTTATCAAAATCAGCCAGACTCATTCCCACGCCAGCTCGTGTCGACAGATCATGCGCCGTCCCTTTCGGATCAGTGACAACAACATCGAAGTCTGCATCAACGATCGGGTTCTTCTGCTGATCACGAATTCCAAATGAGAGTTCCGTCGGCTGCCCGGGCGTCAGGTCCCTGGGATTCGCCACGATCCAGACGGGCTGTTCATCATCGATCTCCTTGCGAGTCAGCCAGAGCACAATCTGTCGCCAGAACCGAGTATGCTCTTCGATATAACCGTTCGTGTACCATCGCCATGTTTCATCACCGGCAAATGCCAGAATTCGCGATATTCCGGCTTCATGCCCGATCAGTAATGGAAAGCCCTGATCAGAAACGGCCAGCACCTGCGCCAAAGAATTATTGCGTGGTGTCAGCACGTTCGCTCCCGGTAGCGGCGGCAACTGAGCCCACCGCGCGCGATTTTGATCGGGCGATGCAATCTGCAGAACATAATGCGACTGGCTGTCGCGAGCCGGCAACATCTGCTGTGGCTGAGTGAGTTGCTGATTCTGCGGGGGAAGCTCGATTGGAAACAGCGGAGCCAGCACCGTTTGTCCATAACCGCCAGCACCAAAATTCTGCTGACCGCCGGTCATCATCAAGCCGGCTCCCTGATTGCAGGCTTTCAGGATGCCATTCAACTGCTCTGGCGTAAACGCATTCGCCGGCACATCGCCGATAATGTAAGCGTCATAATTCCCAGGCCGGAAGAACTCATCAGGGATACGATTTCGACTGGCCAAAGCACCCGACAGAATGCGTCGATAGTCCAGTTGAATTCGAGTACTGTCGTTGATTTCTCGAATCCACTTTTGTTCGGGCCTCGCTGAATCAAAATACGCGACTCGAATCCCACCACGACGAACGCGAATGATAGTTTCAACTCGATTATTCGTCCTGCGAACTTCGCCCGGTAACGGCTCCGCCTCAACCGCAATCTTGATGTCACCAAACTGTTGCGGAGTAATCTGAAGCTGGACCGTCTGCTCTTCGAGCGATTCTTTAGGTGTCACCGTGACCAGAGATTTCTCCGTGGCTGTCATTGGCACAGCCTCCATCGGTCCGCTCTGGCCGTCGAGGAGTCCTTTACGATTCTCCTGAAACACTCGCAACGATACCTGCTGACCTTGAGCACCGGCGGCCTTGAGTCGTACTCGAATCATCAACACGTTGCCCTGGAAGACTTCGCGCGATAAGTCGAGTTCATCAAGGGCGAGATCGAGACTGGAATCGGATGCTTCTGTGCTGCCAAACCCAACGGGAAAGATTGCTCGCTGCTGCCGACCGTATAATCGGGCGACCTGAACCGGTTCGACGTTCAATGCTCCTGAGGCCGCCTGCCGTCCGTCACCCAGAAACAAAACCGCGGGAACTCGACTGCGTCCCATCTCTGCAGCGGCGTCTTCGAGAATTTTCCCGATCGCTGTAAACTTGCCGTCCGTTGTCTCTGCCGGAGCTTCGACCGTTTTCAACACGTCTGCGTAATCTCGATAAACGATCTCTGCTTTCTTTCCGATCTCATCCAGACTCGGCTGAATCGTTTCGAGAGTTTTCAGCAGAGCCTGCCGACGAGTTCCTCCACCCGGTGCATCGTCAGTTTGCATGCTGCCGCTGGCATCTGTCATGACATAGAGAATGGCTTCTGATTTGTCATCGCGTTCGAACACCGCGACGGGTCGCAGCAGCAGCAGACTGATGACGATTACGATTGCGATTCGAAGGCCAATCAGAATTCGCTGCCAGCCCGTGGACAGATGCTTGATCCGTCGCGGATACCCCAGCCACGTGACGAACAGCATTGCTGCAATCGCCAGCAATGTGAGCATCCAGGACCAGACGGGTTCAAAGTGAACGGACATGCGATTTCAATAGTGATGTGACTGCTCTGACAAACGTCAGCATAGCAGATTCCCGGGAAATACGATTCCGGCAATTTCGGAGGCTTCTCGAAGTTTAGTTCTCACATCCTCCGGCAGCGGAATTCCTTCACGATCAGCGGCGGCCGAGTTCTTCCATTCTCGTTCGCCCGGCAATAGCACCGACTCAACCCCATCTGCTGCAGGAGCCGCATGGATCTCATCAATCAACGTTTTCATACGAGCATTGAAGTCCGCTCGATTGGTCATCGCATCGATATGAAACACGGTGAAGGAGGCATTGTGCCAGGATGGGCGAGAAGCCGGATCAAACATCCAACTGCCAACCTGCCACGTCATCGCTCCGCCAGGAATTAGTGCTGACATCACTTCGCACCACAGTCCCAGACCGTAGCCTTTATGTCCCGCCATCGGAGCCAGCGCCGTGGAATGAGGATACAGCGCTCCGTCGGTTGTGGGATGACCATCGGGACCGATGAGCCAGGTGTTCGGAATCTGTTCGCCGCGCTGAATGGCCGCGTAGACTTTTCCACCGGCGACAGCAGCCGTGGCCATGTCGAGCAGTATCGGATCGCCACCAGTGGGAATTGCATAGGCCAGCGGATTGCTGCCCAACACGGCCTTCTTCGATCCGGGGGCCGCCACACTGGGAATGTCATTTCCCGTGACCATCGTTACGAATCCCGACCGAGCAGCTCGACCAGCAAAATGCCCGGCGGCTCCGATATGTCCGGTGTTCCGCAAGCTGACGAACGCGACTCCTGTCGTCGATGCTTTCTGCATTGCCGTCTGCATCGCAAACTGACAACCGACTTGTCCCAGCCCGGTATCACCATCGACGACAGCCCACGCCGGTCCTTCGCGTTCGATTCGTGGCTGAGCTTTGGGCGAATATCCTCCGCCCTGAAGTTTCTTCAGATAACCGGCTAGCAGTTTCGTTCCATGAGTAAACACGCCTAAAGCATCTGTGGAAACGAGAGCCTCAGCAGTGACTTTCGCGTCGGCATCTCTCAGGCCGGTACTGAGAAGTGCGGCTTGGGTAAATTCGAACAGAACCGACACGGGCACGTTCGGGGATTTTTCTGGCATGAAACTGCTCAATTAAAGGAACAATGAACGGCGGCACGTGGGGGAAATAGACACAGGAGAGCTATCACTTAGCACTTGCGACCACAGGAAAACACTAACAAAACACAACGAAGACAGCCGTATTGACTCGTTTTTATGGGTTCGAGGATACTGCGGTTTGGCCTCGGTAAACACTAAAGGCAGATCGTCCTGACCCAAAGTCAATTTGTCCAACCAGATGGTCACAATCATTTGTGTCTGCTGAAAGCGTCATCATGTCGGCTGTTCTCAAAATCTCTAAGCCGAACTCGACACCCGAAACAGCCTGCTGTCCGGCCTGTGGTCATGCGACGCCGCTCGCATCCAAAGCATGGAAGTTTGTCAACGCGCGGGGTGAAACGGAATGGCTGAAGTGCAACCATTGCGAATCATATTTCATGGACCGCGAGTACAACCTCGAAAGCGAGATTAAGCATACTCAAACGATGACCTGGGGCGACGCCGAACAAGGCGCAGCACTGAATCATTTCAAGCAGCGTATGTATCAAGCCATTTTGCATCAACTGGTGAAACATGTTCATCCGCAAGGACACAGACTTCTGGACGTCGGCTGTTCCTATGGTGGATTTCTCGAAGCCGCTCGCAAGGTCGGATTTGAAGTCTGTGGTTTTGATATCGTTCCGGCGGCTGTGGCCTATGTGCAGCAGAATGGACTGAGAGCCCAATGCTGTGGAACGGTCTCTGAGTTTCTGCTCGATTCAGAACCGTTTGACGTGATCTCAGTCCTTGACGCCAACATCTACTGGCCCGATCAACCCGGTGAGCTTCGCGAAATTCATCAGCGTCTTAAACCCGGCGGCATTCTGGTCATGCGCAATGTCGACAAGTCCTGGATGGCTCGTGTTGGTGCATTTCTTCAGCACGTATCCCCGGCTCGAGGCGAACGGATTCTGCGACGTGCTGTCAATGATCATCGCTTCTCGATGCCCACTCGCAGCTTTCTGACGCTGCTGCAGCAAACGGGTTTCCGTGTCATCAGTGCGTCGCCTCGCGGAGCTGTTCACAGTGATGAAACAAGCTCAGCCGTGAAGCTGAGCTTTGCTTTGGGAACCGCCCTGTGGCATTCTCTGGGGATTTTTCTGGCCCCTGGTGCCGTAATCATCGCCGAAAAGCCCGAGTAATCTGCCGAGCTGTTCAGCTACTAAAAGCGCCACTGAATCCAACCTGCGCATTTCAGGAAATGCGTTCCAGCTTGGTAACGCGGCCCGTCGCGACCCACTCGGCTACGAAAATGTCGCCGTTCGGAGTAAAGCAGGCATCGTGAGGATGGACGAACTGGCCATCGAGCCACTGATCCGGTTTGCCTCGCAGGTTTTCGACTTCGCTGAGTCGTTCAACAGCTCTTCCAAGCCGAGCAACCACTTCGTTCTTCTCATTCAACAGCGTGACGCTGGATTTGAGTTCCGGAACCAGCATCAGATTTTTCCACGTGTCGATATTCGCGGGCAGACCAAATCCGGTCAGCGTTTCTTTGTACTGACCGTCCATTGTAAAGATCTGCAGAGTGTCATGAGCGCGGTCAGTCACGACGATTGAGGGTTCTCGTTCCGGCCGGTTGTCGATCCACAGACCATGAGCCGTATTGAATTTTCCCTGGCCGTCTCCCGCTCCTCCGAAGCTGCTGATCCATTTGGCATCCTTGTCATAGCGATGAATGCAGAAGGTTCCGTAACCATCGACCAGCAGAAATCCGCCGTCATCCAGGAATGCAAAGTTTGTGGGAAGAAATCCGTTCCGAGTCCATGTCGGTTCAGTCGATGTGTCTTCACCGGGTGCATACAGTCCAGATTCCATCGGGGCTTTGCGGAACCAGACGATGTCGCCATTCAGAGTCAGCTTTGCGAAGGCTTTGACCTGCTGATACGCGGCCACATACAAGTACTCGGTACCACCTTCATCACGAACTTCAATCCCGTGCCCGCCGCCCTGAAATTGTGCGCCGAAGGCTTTGATAAACTTGCCCGTTGGATCAAAAACAAAGATCGAAGGATGATCTTTCTGATCTCGTCGCCCTTCATGAATCACGTACAAATTACCAGCTTTGTCGACGGCCACATTATGCGTTGTCTGCCAGGTGTATTTGTCAGGCAATTGAGCAAACGCATGGTTCACGCGAAACTGATATTCGCCTTCGCCGATAATGGTTTCTTTACTGGTGCGGCTGGCGGTCGCCACGGCCGGCGCTGACAGAATCGCGGCGGCCCCGAGAGCGGCGGTGGAGATAAACTGACGGCGGGATGCAGAAGGAGTCGTCATCGGTGGGATCCTGATGAAGAAATGGGATGCAAACATCACCGCAGTCATGACTTCTCAACGAGAAGGATCGCGGTGAGTCATCTGTTTACCATCGCAGCGTCATTAATTCCAGCCTGCCGGTTCACCCGTGCAAAGTCCCTTTAGAACTAGGCACGCCCTGCTGACGTGGATCGACAGCAACGGCCATCCGCAATGCTCGCGCTGTTGACTTGAAGATGGCTTCAGAAATGTGATGGCTGTTGGTGCCATGATGCAGCAACAGATGCAGATTCATCAGAGCATTGCTGCTGACGGCCGTCCAGAACTCCTGAACCAGTTGAGTATCAAACTGGCCGATCTTCTCCGTCGGAAATTCGACTCGATACACAAACGCCATGCGACCGCTTAAGTCGACCGCCGATGTCACCAGCGTCTCTTCCATCGGTAAGGTCATGTGCCCGTAGCGAGTGATCCCCTTCTTGTCGCCGACTGCCTGATTCAGACAGCGACCCAGACAGATCCCGACGTCCTCGACCGTGTGGTGATGATCAACGTGCAGATCGCCGACCGCTTTGACCTTCAGATCGAAGAGTCCATGTCGAGCAAACAGGGTCAGCATGTGATCGAAAAAGCCTACGCCCGTAGAGATCTCATTCTGGCCGCTGCCATCAAGATCAATGGAGAGCTCAATCTGCGTTTCAGCGGTATTGCGGGTGATCGATGCGGTTCTGGCCATGGTTTCAGCGATTTCAGAAATAAAATCAGGTTCGTCAACCGGCAATCTTGCGCTGTGAACGGCAATAATCGATCGGCAAGTGGTTCAGCTTTTGACTCTGACACCACTTGACCGTCGCAAGCTCGCTACAGACCGCACAATCGGTCACTCTTTCGGCGGGGTGATGCCGAAGTCTTCGATCGTGAGCAACGCTGAAAACGGAATACCACGAGCTTCGAAAGCCGCTCGCCCGCCCTGCAGACGATCCACAATGCCGACCGCGTGAACCACTTTACAGCCAAACTCTTCGACTCGATCCACCGCTTGCAGGGCACTGCCACCGGTGGTCACGACGTCGTCGACGATGACCACTTTGTCGCCGGGTTGAATTGGTCCTTCGATAAAGCGCTGAGTTCCATGGCCTTTGGCTTCCTTGCGAACCATGAACCCCTGCAGCGATCGATTCTGAGAGGCGGCCGCGACCAGAACTCCACCGATGATCGGATCGGCCCCGATCGACATGCCGCCGAAACCACTGAACTCCACATCCTTCATGAGTTCCAGCAGACCGTAAGAAATCTGCATCAGTCCTTCGGCGCTGAGTGTGACTTGTTTGCCGTCGAGGTAATAGGCCGACTTCTTACCAGAGGCCAGAGTGAAGTCACCGAACTTGAGGGCTCGTTCCCGAACCAGTTCCATCAGACGCGTACGATTAAACATGAGTGTTCCAGGACAGAATTTCAGATGAAGAAGATGTTTGTTGGCAGGCCGAAGGCGTCGGCGCATGCTGACACGGTCGCCTGCGGCTTGCCATTAAACCAGTCAATCAGCCGTTCTTTCGACCGCAATTTCCTGTCGGAATGGTACCGGTCAGGAATTCAACTGCAACCAGAAGCCCTCTGACATAGAAAAACGAGACAGACTTCTGCACACTATGGGGCCTATTGAGCCGTTTCGACCTTCTGAAAACTCTGATCTCATGCACGCGACTGAATTCTTGTCCGCGAAATCGCCAACGCTGCCCACATCCGTGCTCGTGATGTTTGGCTCCGAGCGATACTTTCGTCAGGAGATCCTGCATCGAATTCCCGGAGCGAGCGGCGATGATGCGAAACTGTCTTTGACGCGTCTCGTGGGTGACAAGGCGGAGATTCGCGATGTGATGGCGGAACTGAAAACTGTCTCCATGTTCGGCGATCAGCGAATCGTGATGATCGAAGATGCTGATGAGTTCGTTTCAAAGCATCGTGCGGTGCTTGAGAAGTATGTGACTCAACCGGCCAAAGGATCAATGCTCATTCTGGATGTGAAGAGCTGGCCCAAGAATACAAAGCTTTTTAAGCTCGTTGAGCAGCATGCGATGGCTCTGGAATGTGCGGAACTCACCGGAGCCGCTCTGCAGAAATGGTTGCAGAAGCTGGCCAAAGATCAGTACGGCAAACAGCTCGATCGTGAATCCGCAGCTCTGATCATCGCATTGGCCGGCGATGGCCTGAACCTTCTGGAACAGGAAGTCGCCAAGCTGGCCGCACTGGTCGGAGATGTTGATACGATTACTCGGGAAGATGTCCCCAAGGTTGTCGGCGGCTGGCGAACAGAAACGACATGGGTGATGCTCGATGCCGTTCGCGATGGCCATCCAGGGCACGCAATCGAAGCTCTTGATAAATTGCTGAAGTCCGGTGAGGCTCCTCAGAAAATCCTGGGAGGCGTCACGTTTGTGTTTAGAAAATTCGCAGAATCGACCGAGCGAGCGAGAACCGGAACTCCGTTACGCGAAGCAATCGCCGCGGCAGGAGTTTTCTCCAACGCGATCGGTCAGGCAGAAGCGTATTTGCGTCGAATTGGATTTGAACGCGCCAGCAGGATCCTGCAGTTGCTGGTTGAAGCCGATTCTGAAATGAAGGGTGGCAGTCGAGTCGATCCGGCTCTGTTGCTGGAGCGATTATTCGTGCGACTGGCCGGCGATTTGACTGTAGTGGCCGCGAAGTAATGCCTCCGCAATTCTTACGTCACTGCTGGGCAGCCAAACGCAACTTTCCCGTGATCCGAATCGCTGCGATGGTTGGATTGCTGTCTGCGTGGTGTCTCGTCGCAGAGGCGCAGGAACCAGGGGATTTGTCGAGCGGGTCCGCAACGGCGAAAATCTGCCACAGGCTTCAGAACGCTACGGTCAGAATTGTGTCCAACAACGACCGGTCGTCCGGAGTCATTGTTTCCTCGGCGGGTCACATTCTTACGGTCGCTCATGGGCTTCACGGAGAAGGTCGCACAGCTGCCATTGTTTTTCACGACGGAGCAAAAGCGGAAGCGGAAATCATTTTTCGCGATAAGGCACTGGACGTTGCGGTGCTGAAGCTTGCTGATCATTCCACGCGGCTCGCATTGTCCCCGATTTCTATCGCTCCAGCCGGGGGACTTCGGAAAACGGCTTTGGTTCTGGCCGCCGGATGTCCGGGGAGAGAACCGGATGGCCTGCGTTCTGTCATTCGACTGGGTGAGTTGCTGGCGATCGAACCTACAACTCTGCGTTCATCCTGCACGTTGACGGCCGGCGATTCAGGAGGTCCTCTGGTGAATCATCAAGGACAACTGATCGGACTGCATCGACAGATCGGATTGAGCCGCGAGTCGAATCACCATCTTCCTCTGGAGCATCTTAAAGACTCCGTGAAGTCTATTCTGGATCTGCAAAAAATGGCTTCCGTTGAATCATCAGCTGACAGCGGTTTATCCGCCACGCAGCCAATAGCAAATCGTGCGGTGACTGAGACCATGCAATTGCGAAGAGTGGAGATCTTTCAGGAGAAATCCACGTCACACGCCGATGCCGCTCCACTGATCCTCGGTACCTTATTGAACTCGGAGTACGTTGCCACGAAGCTGAGTGAACTAACACCCCACGAAATGATCGACTGCCGATTTCACGAAGGTGATCCGTGTGTCGCAGAGATTGCGATGACGAATGTTGCGTTGGATCTTGCCCTCTTAAAGCTGCAAAGTCCTCGTCGGGCAGCCACTTCGCTTGTTTCGCAAACCGTGGTTTCAGCCGCTGAATTTTCACTCGTGTTTGCAGCGTCTGTGAAGAACGAACCAGTGCGGGTGGGCTTGATAACTCGCCGTCGTCACCATGAACCTCGCCTCAACGGAAAACTGGGTGCTGTTTTAGACGTCGATGAGACATCCCGCGCAGTGCGAGTCAAAGAGGTGACTCCTAACGGTACGGCATCTGTCGCAGGGTTATCAAAGACTTGTCTTATTGACTCGCTCAACGGTCAGCCAGTCAAATCTCTGGACAATGTCGGCGCACTTTTAAGTGAACATCAGCCTGGCGACTGGCTGCAGTTTCAATTTCGAATCGCCGAAAAGTCATCGACCACTTTCGCACGCCTGCAGCATGATCCCGCCGAGCGATTTGAGCGAAC
>CAMAXD010000160.1 GCA_945861975.1 Candidatus Kuenenia stuttgartensis
GAGGGATTTGAACCCTCGGACCCCATTTCTGGAGTCACATCATTAGCAATGATGCGCATTCGGCCACTCTGCCATCTCTCCTCACGAACAAAATCTGAGGTTACAGAGTGTTTCGTGGGACACATGATAATCGGTTCCCGTCCGGAAACAAGTTCACCCGAATTTTCCTCGTTCTCGAAGGTGCCCCCTAACTTACCGTCAAAAATTGATCGTTTCTTGACGGCAGGGGAGCTTCTGTTTAACCTCAATCTCCCGGAAAGCTCAGAACCGGGGCTGGACACGAGCGATTTTGAAGCGCACTCTTCATGTGTGGGCGCAGAAAATTCATTCAAGTCCGCACGGTTCGTTGTGTCGATGTCTGTATAGTGTCTTGGAAAAGAGGCCAGGAACCAATCGTTCGACTGGCCCTGCGGGCCGGTTAGCTCGTGGCTCCTTACCTTTTTTCCACGCCCCAATCCCGCCTTTACCGTCATGAACATCCCCACGGGTGATCATGACGATCCGGTCCCCCCGCCTTATCCGCCGGAGTTTGCCATGTTGACTATTCTCGGACGTGCATCGAAATACTGCGATGGAATTTCTCGTCGTGGTTTCCTCAAAATCGGCGGCTTCTCCATGGGAGCAGCTGGTGGGGTCAATCTTGCGAATCTGATGCGAGCCGAAGCTGTCGCTGGCACCGCTGCGACCGGCGCGAATAAATCGATCATCAATATTTTCCTTGGTGGCGGTCCTCCTCATCAGGACATGTGGGACATCAAGACCGAGGCTCCTCGCGAAATCCGCGGCGAATTCAATCCGATCGACACCGCGGTGCCTGGAATTCAAATTGGTGAGTGTTTCCCCAAACTGGCGGCCATCATGGATCGCCTGGTCGTCGTGCGATCCGTTGTTGGCTGTGACGGCGGACATGATGGTTTTCAATGTTTGACCGGATGGGATCGCCGCAGTATGGAAGCTGTCGGAGGTCGTCCGGCAATTGGATCGGTTCTCGGAAAAATCTACGGTCCTCGTGATCCCGGAATCCCTGCGTCAGTTGCGCTGGCCGACAAAACGTCGCATGTGCCCTGGTCAGAACCAGGTCCAGCCGGCTTCCTGGGTGCGGCTTACCAGCCATTTCGACCCAACGGAAATGGGATGGAAGATCTGACACTAAACGGCGTAACGCTGGACCGCCTTGACGATCGTCGTTCATTACTGAAGGGACTCGATCAGCTCAAGCGTCAGACTGATGCGACCGGCATGATGGCCGGAGTTGATTCGTTCACCGAAGCCGCGTTCGGCGTTCTGACTTCAAATCGTCTGGCTGCCGCACTGGATGTTTCTCAGGAGCCTGCTGAGGTTCGCGCTCGCTACGGTGATGGTAAGCCATATCAGTTCCAGTACGACGGAGCACCGACCTGTAATGAACAGATCCTGATGGCTCGTCGTTTGGTTGAAGCCGGCGTTCGTTCGGTAACTCTTTCTTACGGACGCTGGGACAGCCACGGAAAGAACTTCGATCTCGTTCGCGATCATGGATCAAAACTGGATCAAGGTGTCAGCGCGTTGGTGCTGGATCTTGAAGAACGCGGCATGCTGAATGATGTCACCATTTTGGTCTGGGGCGAATTCGGCCGTACGCCACGTATCAACGAAGGTGCCGGACGCGACCATTGGCCACAGGTCAGTTGTGCTCTGATGGCGGGTGGAGGAATGAGGACCGGTCAGGCCATTGGCTCAACAAATCGACTGGGCGAATACGCAGCTTCTCGTCCCGTGCATGTTCAGGAAATCATCGGTACGGCTTATCACAACCTCGGTATCGACGTGATGAACACGACGCTGTCGGACCCAACCGGTCGTCCTCAGTTTCTCGTTGATCTGCGTGAAGCAATGCGAGAGCTGGTTTAGCCGGTTATTGCTGGAAGTTTGTGTTGGGTTGCTCGTGCTCTGTCAACCTTTAAAGTTGGGGTTGAATTGTATTTGTACGACGGACTTCCAATCCGTCGGCGGTAACCTTTGTCGACGGACTGGAAGTCCGTCGTACCCGAAAATTGAGCCTTAACAGAGCACTAGTGTTGCATTGCCGTTCCAACCCCGGAGTGATCATTGCACGCGACCGCCATAGGGTTTGCTCCCAATGGCGTGGACTTGAGGGAAATTTGTAGCGGAAGTCGCGTAGACTTCCTGTGATTTGGCAGGAAAGCCGGAACTCTTGGCGAGTTCCGCTACGCTAAGTCCACGCCATTGGGGTTTGCTCGGGTGGTCAATCGGCGTTTGCCCGCTTCGATTGGAATGGGAATCTCCGCCCTGCAATGATATGGCAGTCGGCTCTCAACTCATCGTGCGCGTCAGGTCTGCACCAAACCTGAAGTCCATGCGCTGACAACGCCGGTGACAACCACGGGGATCCACGCGGCGAGATCAGCGGCAATCAGTCCGGTTCCGCCAAGCGCAAAGCTGGCTTCGGTGAGCCCGTAGAAGAGGCCCAGGACAGCTGCACAGACCGCCATGTTGGTAATCAGACTGTGTGATTCTTTTCTGAACACCAGCGGCAATGCAATCGCGATATTGATCAGGCACAGGATTGGTCGAGTGAGTCGGCAGTGCAGAGCCATGCTTTGACGCCGTACCGGGATTGGCCCCGTCGCTGGATTGCGAAGTCTCTGAATCAACTGGATCGAAGACAAAAACTGAACATTACGTCCTCGATTATACAATTGATCAAAGCTGACATCGGACACGATGAATACGTCTTTGCCGTTGCGACTCGGAATCACTCGCTGCCGGCCTTCTTCGGTCAGAATATTTTCATCGAAGACACCGATCAAATTCTGTAGTAGCCAGCCGGATGGTGACTTGTCCGTTGCGTTGACGTAGCGAGCTTTCTCGGCCTTCAACACAAAGAAGTGACGCGACAACTGCGGTGTCGGCAACTGAAAGCCAGCACCAATCAGAGTTTGTTCTTTGATCAGAACCTGATCACCATCAATATGCATCAGATGGTTGGAGTGGTCATAAACGGCTTCAACGGTCTGCACCTGAGCCATCTCGCTGCCGCGCGGTGTCTGCAGCGGAATTGCAAAGGCCGGGATGATAATTTCCTGATTCAGAATCAGCGCGCCGTTGAGGATCAGGGCCGCGACGAGCAACGGTTTGAGCAATCGAAAAGCCGGAATTCCGGCCGCGAGAATGGGGAAAGTTTCCGAGTTCTTGCGCAGCATGCCGAGCACTGCGATGACTGACACAACGATCAGTATCGGCCCGGCCATTTCAAAAAACTGGAATGCTCGATAGAAGTAATAGAGGCCAATCTGAGTCAACAGATTGACGATGGTTGACGCATTCCCCTGGAAGTCATCCACGTTCGTGAAGAGGTCGATCACGATGTACAAACCGTACGCTGACACGAACAGCACGACGAACGTGTGTATCAATCGTCCCAGCAGGTATCGGTCGAAGGTTGTCAACATCGCAGTCGTGAGTATTCTCTGGCGCCGTGGCAAATACTGACCAAATAAGGATTTAAGGCCAGTCGCCAGGTCGCCGTTTCGTCATGAAACAGGCAGGGGAATTACAGTTCAGGCATCGGTTTCAGGTCAAGAGCGATAAACAGGCCAGAAACACGCTCCTGATCCTTTGAGCCGTTCCTTTTCATTGGAGACCCTGCATTCTGAAGGAAGTTTGAAGCAAATTTCCCGTGGCTGAGCGAAACCACGGGAAACGTGGTCCACTATGGCGGCCTCGATCGGTAGACTGAGCGCCTGTCGCTGTGTCACCAGAGTATTCAGTCCTGAAGTTGCATTATGAACCGTCGTCCTCATCCTGGCCCTCGTAAAGATAATCGCGGGAAGTCCACCACTCCGAAAAAGCAATATCCGACCAGCCCGCCTTATGTGGGCCTTTCTGATTCGAGTTCTAACGCGTCAGATCCAGCGTCATCCGGGCCTCCAGTTGGCAGACCGCCATTTTCGAGGTCGCAGTCTTCACGGCCTCAATCATCTGGGGCTCAATCATCTGGACCCCGGGCATCTGGACCGCGGGCATCCGGGCCTCAATCATCTGGACCTCAATCATCTGGACCTCAATCATCTGGACCTCAATCATCCGGACCTCAATCATCCGGGCCGCGGGCATCTGGACCTCGGGCACAATCGCGAAGAGAAGCTCCAATCCCGGATGATGACGAACAGGAGTTTGTGGCTCCGCCGGCCAGTAAAGAGCAGACATCGCAGATGATTCGCCAGCGAGCAAAGCTGGGGCCAAATACATCTGAGCCGATTCCGATTGTGTATGCCAAGTCCAGAACTCTGCATCCGATCCTCTTCCGCAAGCGACTGTCACGAATTAAAGATGCCCGTCCCGGAGATCTGGCGGCGGTCTATGCTGAAGGCTATCACAGCCCGATGGGCTACGGGTTGTATAATCCTCGCAGTGAAATGGCTCTGAGGATGCTGTGGAATTCTCCGGAGATGCCGGACGATGCCGCGTGGGCGCAAAAGTTGTCCACAGCAGTCTCACTGCGCCGTGATGTGTTGAAGCTGGATTCGGTGTCCAATGCATGGCGCGTCATCCACGCGGAATCCGACGGTTTGTCGGGCCTGGTGGTTGATCGTTTCGGCGATGTGTTGTCGGCAGAAACTTTCGGCCTTGGGATGTACCAGCGTGCGAGCCTGCTGATGCCGATGCTGGCGGAACAGATGGGGACAAAGCATTGGATCGTTCGCACGAGTCCTCAGTTTCTGTCGCAGGAAGGCTGCGATCCTCCGTCGTTTACTTCGGAAGGTTGCCCATCGCAGGTTGTTATCAACGAACATGGGACTCGATTTCGCGTGAAATTTGAAGGTGGCCACAAGACCGGCTTCTTCTGTGATCAGCGAGATAATCGCAAGAAACTGGCAGAATTCTGTCAGGGGAAAAGTGTACTTGATCTGTGTTGCTACACCGGCGGGTTTTCCGTGCAGGCAAAAACACTCGGGCAGGCTGAAGAAGTCGTCGGCGTTGATCTCGATGAAGACCCGCTCGTGGTTGCTCGTGAGAATGCCAACCTGAATCAGGCCCGAGTCCGCTTCGTGCAGGCCGATGCGTTCAGCTATATGCGTGAAATGATTCGCAATGGTCGACAGTTTGATGTGGTTGTTCTTGATCCGCCCAAGCTGATTCGCACTCGCATGGAAATCGAAGAGGGAACACGGAAACACTTCGCGATGAATCGGCTGGCGATGCGACTGGTCAAGCCTGGCGGGTTGCTGCTGAGTTGTTCGTGTGCCGGTCTGTTGCCTGAACCGGAATTCATTCAGTTGTTGGTTGCGGCTTCACGATCAACAGGCGACGACATGGAAGGCCCGGACCCGAACGCTCGAGCCACTCCACGGTCGTTACAAATTATCGCCAAGTCCGGCGCGGCGCCCGACCATCCGGTGATTTCCAGTTGTTTGGAGACGGAGTACTTCAAAGCTGTGTGGATGATTGTGACATAGTCGCAGTCGTTCAGGCAGGACGTTTTACTCTCCGCCGACTCCTCCCAGTTCGCTCCAGTCGACCAATTGAATATCCGGCTGAATCAATTCGACAAAGCCTGTACGTGAACTGGTCTTTACGCCGCGGCCGCCGCGAGAAGTCACCTGATACTTGGTCTGGCCAAAACTCAGTACACTGTCGTTGTCGTTCTTGACTCGCAAAGCATCGCTGGGGCGAGAAAACTGGACTACGCCCAGCAGTTCATCGCCAGCTTCCAGCTTGAGACCTCGCACGCCTTTTCCCGCGCCGCCCAGAATCGGCACTTCATCGATTCGGAAATGCAGTATTCGTGCATTTTTTGAGGCCATCATCATCGTTTCGGCATCGCGGACGAGATCCACGTAGGCGATCTGATCCGTCTTTGCGAGACGGCAGAACTTTCGTCCGGCTTTGGTCGATGGCATCCGGAATGGCTCAAACGGCAATCGCATGACCTGCCCGCTGCGCGTCGCAATCAACAGCGTCAGACCGACCTCATCGCCCACTTCTTCCAGCGACGGGACGAAGCGTCCGTCTGTCGTCATTGCCGCGATAAGACTGGTTCCATCACTCATCTTGGCGCGTTTGGCCAGGGGTTCGCCGTAGCCCGATGAGACTGGAAGTTGATCAATCGGCAGTGTGTACGCGATTCCGTCTTTGGCGAAGAACACGACGTTGTCCAGAGTGCTCCCGGGGCAAACGGTGAGGACTGAGTCGCCTTCACGAACTCGCGTCTTCGAAACGCTGCTGAGCTGGCCGACTCGTTTAATCCAGCCTTCTTTCGTCACCACCACATTGGTGTTTTCTTTGATGATGTACGCGGCCGGATCGAACTCGACGATCTCTTCCGCTGAACCCAGTTCGCTGCGTCGATCGTCAGCAAAGTCGTTAGCCACCTGTTCGAGTTCTGTGGTGATCAACTTCCACATTTTGGTCTTCGACTTCAGGATGGCTTCCAGCGCCGCAGCTTCGGCTTTCTTCGCCGCCAGTTCGGCACGAATGTCGTTGATTTCGAGTTTTGAGATGCGATAAAGCTGCAGTTCGAGAATAGAGTCCGTCTGAATTTCATCCAGAGGAAATTCGGCCATCAGCTTTTTCGCCGCATCCTTTTTACCATCGCTCGCGCGGATGATTCTCAGCGCCTTGTCGAGCCCATCGAAGACAATCGCGAAGCCTTCCAGAATGTGAATTCGTTTTCGCAGAATCGCCAACTGGTATTCGATACGACGACGGACAGTTTCGTAGCGAAAATCCAGGAAGTGCTGCAGCAGATCTTTCAGGTTCAGAACTCGTGGAACAGTCAGCCCGCGATCCGCCGGAATCAGGCAGGTTGCGTTATAGCCGAAGTTCTGTTCCAGCGATGTGTGCTTGAACAGATAGGCCATCACCGCGGTCGCGTCGGCTCCGGGTTTGAGTTCGATGGCGATCCGCAGACCGTTCTCTTCGTTGGTTTCGTCGTTGACGGATTCCAGTTGAGGCAACTTGCGAGCAGCGATCAGTTCGCCGATTTCTGCCATCAGCGGTCCGGTCGTCGCACCGTAGGGAATCGTGTATACGATAATGTGGCTGGTGTCCTGCTTCTTGCCCTGCTGGTCGAATCTCCATTCGCCGCGAATTTTGATCGAACCTTTTCCGGTTTCGTACATCTCCCGCAGTTCGGCGCGATCGGTCATGATGCGACCACCGATTGGAAAATCGGGACCCTTGATATACCGCATCAATTGGGCGACAGACGCGTCAGGATTCTCGATCAGATGAATGGCGGCCTTGATGCATTCGCCGAGGTTATGCGGTGGCATGTTGGTCGCCATGCCGACGGCGATCCCCGAAGAGCCATTTACCAATAGCGCTGGATAACGGGCGGGGACAACGACGGGCTCTTCATCGACAGCGTCGTAAGTCGGACGCATATCGACCGTCTGATAGCGCAGTTCATTCATCAGGTTTTCGGCGAGTCGCGAAACCTTGGCTTCGGTATATCGCGAGGCCGCTGCGCGGAGGCCCATGATGGAGCCGAAGTTTCCCTGACCAACCACCAGTGGATACCGCAGAGTGAAGTCCTGAGCCATTCGGACCAGTGCTTCGTACACCGCAATATCACCATGCGGATGGAACGAGCCGGTCGTATCCCCACAGATTTTTGCGCACTTACGAGTCTTCTGGTCGAAGGTCAGGCGGAGTCGATCGTACATCACATACAGAATTCTGCGCTGGACCGGTTTGAGACCATCGCGAACATCCGGGAGTGCTCGCGAAGTGATCACCGACATCGCGTAGTTCAGGTACCGTCGTCGGGTTTCTTCACTGATCGGCACAAACTGCACATTTGCGTCAGGCAGCGCATTTTCGTCGAAGAGAGAACTGTTCGGCTTTGAAGATTTCCGTCGAGCCACCAGGGGCGTCCTTTGCCTTGAAATTGGTATCTGAGGAGGGGGCCAGATTCATTCAACTGGCCTCAATGCATGTCTTTCTCCGGCCTCAAAACGCTTCTTTTATCGCGTCATTCAACCAGTGAGCCGTAGTCTAGACGATTGTCTCGAATTTCGGCAGGCATTCATGCTGGGCAAAAAGGGCAAAAATTGTCGGTCAGGCAATGACTTTCGATTGAGAAGACTCCACCGCACAGCCCTGTTCTACTGGCAGTTCTATTGATGCGACAGGCATTGAATGACTCATCCGCACGATTGATACGGGCCGAACAACAAGAGTGTCGAGATATTCCGTTGGGCTGGATGTGCACCGCTATTGGACCGCGCAGAAGGCAGACGGATCGACAGACCGGGGGGTATCGGCGTCTGCGTGGCGTCGATGACTGTGTCTGAAATAATTCTGAACAAACCGGCCGGGCCAGGTTCACTGGAACCTGCCGCCGATGCGGAACACCGGACGATCCGCGGATTCCATGGAGGGGGCTCTAATGCTACGCAAGTGTCTAGTCGCGCTGATGATGGGCGTCATTTGCGCGGAGAACGCAACTGCCGAACAACCAGCGGCAAAGGGATCGAATCCGGCTCCGACAGGGATTGTGGGCTGGTTCAAGAACAAGGCTTCGAGCAAGAAGACTTCGACCGCGAAGTCAACGACCGCGAAGTCAACGGCGGCCAAGTCAACGGCGGCCAAGTCTTCAAGCAAGTCTTCAAAGTCCGTCGTGAAGGCAAAGCCTGCTCAGACAGCAGAGAATGGAATCGGAGCACAGTCGCCAGTGACGCGACCAGTTGTCGCTTCGCAAAGTTCATCTGCTCCTTCGCGGACAGCGACTGCTGTCCCGCAGAAGAAATCATCTGTGAGTATGCCGAAGTTGGCTTTGGCAAGGAAACCTGCCGTCAAGCCAGAAATCAAAACAGCTGACAGCACGGCCGCTGTAGAGCGGGCTGTCGTCCGCGATGCGGAACGTCAAGCGGTGCAGGTTCGCCAGACTGCCGCTCAGCCGGATGATGCAGCTCCAGGCGAAGTTGCTGTTACTGCTTCAGATCTGCCTGTGCTGTCTCTGGAAAGTGCGGCGACGCCGACTGTTGCGGTGATCAATTCACCAGCCTCGGCTGTTCCTTCAGTTCCTGCGGATGATTTTGTTTCGCAGGCTGAATCCGCTTTGCAGCCGGTTCCAATTCAACAGGCTCCGGTTCTGCCAAATACACAGACCGCCGTTGGTCCACAGTACTTCAGTGCGACACCGGCGGGAATGTCGAATCCGGTTCCGGTTCATCCATCACAGAACTGGCAACAGTATCAAGGTCCGCAGCCGGTCCACATGTCCTCACAAGGACGGTACTGGAATGCTTCTCACTATGCGGCAACGGGTCCTGTCTATCAGGGCGCGGCACCGATGAGTTCTCAGAACGGGATGTATCCGCAGAATGGAAGCGGTATGTATCCTCAGACCGGAGCCGCTTTGTATCCGGCACCACGTCCGGGAATTCCACAGCAGGTAGGCGGAATCGCGATCCAGAATCAGGCCTTTCATCCTCATGAAATGCTGCATGCACATCGTTACCGAGCCATCTACCCACCGTACTACTACAAGGTGAATGGTGGCTGGATGGTGACTCCGTTCGGCGTCTGGTCAAAAGAAGACTGGAAGCTGCAGGGAACTCAGGTTGACGTGAAGTATCACTCTTCTATCAGCCCATTCACACTCTTCAAACCACCGGTCATTCGCTGATCGTCTTCGTCGCAGGCCGATGTCTTATCCTGTACGCGGTCACGATTGAGGCAATGTTCTTAATGAGGTATCCCGCGAACACCCGGCCTCAAGTCATACCGTGCAAAGAATAGGATGTCGGCCTCCGAAGCTTTGAATTCTCTTCACATACTCATCAGGTGTCAAAATGATCTCCCTAAAGAATCTGCTCAAAAACACAGCCCTGCTGTGTACGATGCTGACGGCCGGAGTGACTCTGGCTGAAGACGGCGTGGTCCGTATGTCAGACCGGAGTGCTGCGAAATCAGCCTCTGGAATCCAGCAGGCCAGTTGCACAACGACTGGTCTGTGTGGAGAAACCTGCTACATCCCGCAGCCATGCCCTTCACAGCCATGCCCAGTTCAGTGCTGTCCAACACAGTGCTGTCCCCCTTCCTATGGCATGTGCGATCCCTGCTATGGCGGGATGTGCGATGCGGGCAACTGCAATATGGGCAACTGCAACATGGGCAACTGCAACATGGGAAGCTGCTACACACAGACGGACTGCAACTCCTGCTACAGCGGCGGTAATGCGAACGGCATGAATGGTGGCTGGGGTAACAGTTGCGATCCATGTCAGGATCCTTGCTACGGTGGCCGCGACCGGAATGGTCGAAAATGTCATGACGGAAGAAATCCAAGCTTCGCCGGGAAGTGCAAGGAAAGTAATAACTGCCTTTGCGATCGACTCTTCGGCTGGATGATTCCATCCGGAAACTGCGGCCAGGGAAGCCCATGGCTTGGCAAGTATCATATGACTTACGCTGACCAACCATCGTACATCGATCCTCGCGATACTCAGTTGTACGCTGCTCAGGGTTACGGCATGCCGATGACAGTGCCTTTGGCTCCGAACGTGCATCACGCCTACAACTATAGCTCCGGTATGCCAGCCAGCCGGATCACTCACATCGGTAACTACAATCCGATGACATCTCCACGGCCCCTCAAGTGCCAGTCCTGGTAAGCCACAAGAACATCACAGTGAAGACCGCGAAGCTGCAGCAGGATTGTCGCTGCCGCACCCTTTGTCGAACCTCAATTCTCTCTGGATCTCTGGAGAAGGAACTCATGAGAAACTTGTCAGCAGCATTCCTCGCCACGGTCGCCGTTCTGGTGACTGGCAGCGTGGCCTCGGCTCAGATGCAGCAGGTCAGCCATTGTGATTGCAACAATGGCGGCAGCAACAATGGCGGCAGCAACAATGGTGGCAGCAACTACATCGGCTACCAGGCGAGCGACTGGAGCAACTGCAATCAGTGCCAGTCGGGCTACCACGGTGGCCATCGTCAGGAACGGACTGATCGCCGTGATGAACGTCGAGCCGCCTGGGCTAATCGCCCTCGGCTGGCTCATCCGGATTCCGGCTGGGCTCCTCCGACGAACTACCCGGTGAATTATGATTCGACCTGGTACGCGGCTTATCATCCACAGGCTTACTACGGTAACCCGGGCGGTGGCTTCATTGGGAACTATCCTGCCGTCTATCAGCCAAATGATACGACTCAACTGGGTTACACCTACATGAATGTTCCAACATGGCAGAGCCATACCGGTGTTATTCCCGGAGTGCCATATCCCGGCAACTTCCACAATCGTGGATGCAACTACGGCGGCAACGGAAATTGCCAGTCCTGTGATTCAAATATGTACGGGACTCCGGACGGGTCTCAGGTCGTTCGTCAAACAGGAGCAAAACCGGGCTTCCTCACAAAGATGCGACTGGCATCTTTCACTGACATGTTTGACTAACGGAACTTGACGCGACGTTCAGATGTTCCTCCTTCAGAAGCCCCGGTGAGCCCCATGCTCCCCGGGGCTTTTTTGTTGATGTTCTTGGTTCTTGGTTCTTGGTTCTTGGTTCTTGGTGCTAAGGTCTGGTCAAAGTCCTGAAAGGGCGCTCGGGAAGGGGTACGAATCACCGGGCCAGTCAGTTGTTTGCATCCTGACTCAAGACCATTCACAATTCCGGGGCATTGCATCCGGTTCGGCGGCGAATTGCCTGCTTCCCACCTGTGGCCTCCTGTTGGTCGCAACGTCGTACCGGCCTGGTTCCTGTCCTGACTGGAGTTAGTATGCGTACGCTGATGATGAGCTTCTTTTCAACCTTGGTTCTGGTGTCCTCTGTGTCTGGAGCTGAAGAGGGCGTTTTCCTGACTGCCGAAGAAGCAGGGCCGGACTATGCGATTCAGGGGGAGTACTCGGGCGAAATCAAGATCGATGATCAGGCGATCAAGCTTGGTTTTCAGGTGATCGCTCTTGGGGATCACAAGTTCGATGCGGTGGCCTATCCGGGCGGTTTGCCTGGCGATGGCTGGAACGGGGATGAAAAATTCCGAGCCAGTGGCAGCACTACGGACGGCGAAACAAAGATCAAAGCGGATGGCCACGGTTATGCGATCCTGAAAGACGGACAGGCAGCACTGTTTTCTGAATCCGGGGAAGCTCGCGGCACTCTGAAGAGAATCGAACGCAAGAGTTCGACTCTGGACGCCAAACCTCCTGAAGGCGCTGTTGTTCTGTTTGATGGCAAGTCAGCCGATGCTTTCAAGAACGGCAAGGTCACCATGACAGATCTATTGGCGGCAGACTGTGAAACCAATGAGACGTTTGGTGATCATCAGTTGCATATTGAATTCCGTACGCCATTTCGACCGGCAGCTCGAGGACAGGAACGAGGCAACAGCGGCGTCTACGTTCAGGGACGCTATGAATGTCAGGTGCTGGATTCTTTCGGCCTCGAAGGTGAAAATAATGAATGCGGCGGGATCTATTCAATCGCTCGACCCAAAGTCAACGCCTGCTTTCCACCGCTGACCTGGCAGACCTATGACATGGACTTCAAAGCGGCCGT
>CAMAXD010000161.1 GCA_945861975.1 Candidatus Kuenenia stuttgartensis
GAAACTCTTTGCAAACTCTTTTCATTTCCTGAAGAGCCTGTTGGGCGTTTCCAGCTTTGTAGAGCACCATCGCATGAGCGGTATGAGCGCGAGAATTCTGCTCCTGCATTCGCATCAGTCGTTCATACATCTCTCGAGCCGCTTTGAACAGTTTCTGAGATTCGAGTTCACTTGCCCTGATACCCACTTCTTTTGAACTGGTCGCACGGCTTCCCATTTCATCTATCCACGGTTCTGCAAGTGGTTCTGTGAGAGATGGTCTTGTGGCGTTTGACTCTGTCAACAATGATGAGTCCATCTCAGCCTTCGGACTCTGTCTGATCCACAATCGTTTTGCCTCTTCCAGAATATCGAGTCCCGCGCGATCGTCGTGTAAAGCTTTCAGCATAAGTTCGAGCGAACGTTTCCCATCGCCCTGCATCATTCGAACTTGCGACATCGCCTTCAGGACCAACGGATGACTTTTCGTCATCTCAAGGGCAGTTTTCAGGGAACGTTCAGCCTCATCGAATCTTCCGACACGAGCCAGAGCTCGCCCATGATGGTAATAGACGGTCGCTCTACTTTGATCAATAGTTAGAACCTTCTCATAAAGCTCAATCGCAGCGGCAAGGTCGACTTTCTCCTTTATCACTGCAAGATGGTAGGCCCACTTCGGGTTGTCGGGAGTCAGGATCGATGCATTTCGAAAGCAAACTTCAGCCTGAGGTAACAAACCATCGTTGACGCAGAGTTCGCCGAGAGATCCCCAGGAGCCAGCCGTGGGATTTTTGTCGAGCCGTGTCAGTCGCAGCTGAATTTTCTTCTTCAGTGGTTCGGAGAGGGTTGCCGGAAAAACTTCTATCGAGAGTGAATGTACAGGCTTGAGTTTGCTGCTCTTGAATGCAAAGACCGAGAGCACGCACGTGGATACCACGAGCACTATAAGGACATACCGATGTCTCTTAAAAAATGTACGAAAGTCTGTCACTGACCTTCCTCCTTTGTCCGTGGATACCTGCTGATACCGCTGCCCTTACTGAGCTCGATATGCTGATCCACCTTTGATCCCGGAAAGACCTCGACATTCCTGGGATCATCCGGCCAGATGATTTCAATGGACTTGATTTCTGTTTCTGCCCCAAGACCAAAGCAGGCTAATGGCTGATGGCTGCTCAGGAAACTTGTGTGCGAAAGTATGTCAATGGTCCAGTGACGGGTGTTCGTCGAAATGGTTACGACGGCTCCGTCAGCAATACGTTTGCGGTCCGGATCGTATGGAGTCACACAGAGCCAGTGACCTTCTCTCTTCACTTCGTTCCTGAAAAGGCGCAGCGGACCGCCAATGCTTGTCGCCAGCAGATCGAGATCACCATCACCGTCGTAATCTCCCGTTGCGAGGGCTCGCCAGACCTCCGACGACTTCGAAAAAACGCCATCATCGACCTCAACGAAGTTTCCTGAATCTCCCATGAAAATCTGGTTACGTTCAGCGTACTCTTCCCAAAAGTCATCACCGGTTGCAACGCGATGTGGGTCCCGGTTTACTCGTCCGTTCGCGACCAGAAAATCGAGTGATCCGTTGAAGTCCAGATCTGACGCGACAATACCGAAGCCTGTTTGCGCCAAGCCTGCGGGGCCGAATCGGAACCGCGAAGTCTGATCGGTAAAATAGCCGTTGGAATCACCCTGCCAGAGAGTGTTCATTTCTCCGGACAGGTGTGTGACAATCAGATCCGGTTCCTGATCGCCGGTAAAGTCTCCGATCACGGTCCCCATATTTCCTTCGGGTTCTCCAAAGCGATTGACAGCGACCCCACGAAGATAGGCTTCGTCTGTGAAGGCTTCTGAATTCTGAATCCAAAGCTGATTGGCCTCAGCATCATTTGCTGCAAAGATGTCTATCAGGCCATCTCTGTTAAAGTCTCGACAGACAAGCCCCAGCGTTTTACTGGCTATAGCCGCGACGCCCGACTTCGCCGAGTGATCTGCAAAATGAACTGCACCAACAGAGCCACGACCGAGGTTGATGAAGACACGATTGGGTGTGCCGGGGAAATCCCTGGGGCCGCCAAACTCCTGGCGACCGGATGCATCTCCACAAAAAGTTCCCGGGTAGTAGTCGACATAGTTTCCGACGACAATGTCAAGCCAGCCGTCGCCGTTCAGGTCTGTCATTGCAACGGCTGTGGACCAGTAAACATTCTCGATCCCGGCTTGCGCGGTAATGTCGGTAAAACGTCCGGTGCCATCGTTCAGAAATAACTGATCTGCACCGTACTTGGTCAGATATACGTCTTGATCTCCGTCGTTATCAATGTCGCCAACAGCGACTCCCATTCCATAGCCTGTTCCTTTGAATCCGGCTTCCTCACTGAAATTCCGGAACGTTCTATCCTCTGACTGCAGATATAGCGCCGCAAGCATTCCTGTGTTGTTAGGATCAACGTCGCGACCTCCATCGACGACAATAATGTCAAGAAGTTTGTCGCCGTTCGCGTTGATCCATCCGCAGCCGGAGCCAATTGCTCTGGGAATTTCGTAACAATCCGCAGGACCATCGTTGTGAACAAACTTGAGCCCTGCTTCTTCAGTGACATCCACGAACATCTTCAGTGATTTCAACGGCGCTGAAACGGCAGACTCTGGATTTGTTTGATTTTCAACTCTCGCTTTATCGCAGCCTGGGGAAAAGAAAAGCAACAGGGCGTACCACCATGCAAAACAACTGCCGTATCGGGAGCCGTTGTCTCGAGAGCTTTCAGATTGAAGTATTCCGCAGCCAAAGATCACCGAGTTGATGGTCAGGACTGTCTCTCGGAGCATTTCCACAGGCAACGCTTTCGTCTTGTGTTCGCTTCCCTGAACGGTTTCAGGAAGGGGGACAAGGGCCCACAGTTGTGTACGGCAACGCGATCGTCCAAATGGTATCACTGGCGACGAGGGAGGCAAAGTTTTGCGTGATCAGAATCCGCATCGACCACGAATATGATTTGAAGATTGAGTGTTCGCGAGAATCGGCCGAGCCTTCGGGGCTATTTCCATTGATGTATCCATCCCTGCCCCGGCAGTTTGTGGACAAGGCCGGAGTCATCCTGAATCAGAATGATCTGTTGTTGGGCGACTTTACCCACTTTGTAGAGAGAAATTCCCGCCTCACGTGCCATCCTGGTCAGGTTATTCGAGTCATTTTCGTTGACGCTGATCAGCAATTCAAAATCCTCTCCGTCTGCCAGGGCAGCTTGAGTTCGGTCTGGCCGAGAGAGAGACTCGGGAACATCGTCATGGATGGGGATCGATTCGGATCGAAGAATTGCCCCTGTGTTGCTGGCTTCCATCATTCTTGGCAGATCAACTGACAGACCATCCGACAAATCCATCATGGCATTCGGGGGAGTCAGTTCAACGAGCCATCGCGCCAGGTCTAGACGTGGTTCAAACGTAAGGTGACGACCAGACTTCAGGCTTCCGCCAAGTGGCCCTGTGACGAACAGTGAATCTCCGGGCTTTGCGCCGGAACGCAGAATCGGTCGCTCTCCCATCGGACTGCCGGTGAGGCATACGTTAATGGCGAACGGACCATTCCAGGAGTTCGTGTCACCGCCAGCCAGAGTAAAGTTAAACTGATTCGTGAGAGCCTCAATCCCGGAGTAGAGTTCATCCAAAAACTCGCCGCTCGGCATTCTCATCGTCTTCGGAACCGCAATGGAAACGAAGGCCGCTGTGGGAAAGCAGGCCATGGCCGCAAGGTCGCTCAAGTTGACGGCCACGGCTTTCCGGCCTGCCAGACTGGGGGAGATTTTCTCCAGTTCAAAATGCACCCCGTCCAGCAGCATGTCGGTGACCACAACCATTCGGTCGGCTGCGAACTGAGTCTGATCACGCCCCATTACGCGACCGCAACTGAGTACCGCGCCGTCGTCGCCGATGCCGACTTCGACCGGTGGCCGAAGCGGAAATCTTCGCGCAATCCGCCGAATGAAGTCATTCTCTGTGGTCATTTTGATTGCCTGATTCCGCGTTTACCATTCTCCGGATCGCTGAAATTTCTCTTTCGCGTTCTGGGCAAATTTTCGTGAAGCCAGAGCCATATTTTCAAGGATCTGGTCGTAGCTGAGCCCGACCGTACTGCGTGCGGCATCAATCACCGTCTCGCATTCGTTCGTATCCATGAACCGAGCCGCCTCAAGTAATTGCGGTTGCTCATCCGGTGTCACGACCATAAATCCATGCTTATCTGCGTGGATCAGATCTCCCGGAGAAACCTTTCTGCCAAAGACCTCCACATCGCAATTAAACTCAACGGCCTGAACGGCTGCGTGTCCCACGCATAATCGTCGAGCAATCGCCTTCAGCCCGGCATTCGTCATTTCATCGACATCACGAATTGCGCCGTCGGTGATTGTTCCGACACAGCCGAGGGATTTATGAACATTAGCGTTCACCTCTCCCCAGAATGAACCAATCACGCGTGGCTTGTCCAGATCCTGAATGACGATGATCTTGGGGCCAGGCACGCTGGCGAGATAACGACGATACTCCGCATTGGCGTTCGGTTTTGTCTGCTTATGTTCCGGATTGCTGGGCTCAATCTTTAATGTGACGGCATACCCAACCATCGGGCCCATTTGCGGCATAAAGTCGCGTGTCTCTTCCAGATTAAATGCGTCAGCACAGTTGTCACGTTTTGTGATTTGTTCCCAGCCATTGTAGATGGTCGGTGTGTTCCATCGCTTCAGCTGCAGCAGATCGGAGTGACTAAGTATTCGCGGCGTGTTCATGAAAAACTGGTTTCAGAAAAAGTGGTTGGGTTCGCCCTGACACTGGAAGTTTGTCGGAAGTCTAACGACTTGCGAAGGCTTCCGGCAACGATGTCGCCGGGTTGGTCGCCCGGGAAGTGATGTGAGATGGTTCCGCAAGTGGCCCTGACTCTCCACGATGACCCACTCGGGAAGTCAGTGTTTTCTTTTCAGGATGATAAACAGGCCGTCGGTTGCATCGGGAAGAACCTCCCACTTTTCGGGTTCGACCCGCAGTTCCCGAATCTCGGCAAGAGACCGAACTTCGCTGTAAGGATGACTGGTGTCGAGAACGATGTAGTCAGTGTCTGCAGGCACTCCATGCTGATAATTGTTGACCGCTCGGAGATATCCGCTGTAGTCATAAGATCGTTCGAAATGAGTAAACCGAGTATGAGCGTAATCCGTGGAAGCGACTCGTGAGGTCACTGGAATCTGTGCGATCACTTTTTCGAATTCTGCAGCTCGTGGTCCGGGAACATACAAGTTCCTCCAGCCATAAGAAGATTCTCCAGACCAGAAGTTCGCTCCCATCGGCATCATTGATCCTGTCACCGATGTCAGCAGTGCGCATAAAAACGCGAATCGAGCCCACTGAATGCTGCGATGGTTTTGTGAAAGCCCTGCGGCTGCCGCCCAAAGCAGTACGGGCAGAAGTGGTGCGTGAAAATGATGATACGGTATTGGAGGTATCTGCGGTGCCATGTCGACGGCACTGCTTGCCGCTGAGGAGCCGGATCCATTGCCGAGCTGAATCAAACTCAGCATCACAAATGTTGGCACACCAGCCAGCAGATAAACAGGACGTCGCCAGACCAGTCCTCCCAGGGGAATCGTCAGCATGACAAGATATGTCAGTGTGCGAAAACTGAAGAAGATACCCAGCACTTTGCTCGGTTCACGTAACGCTGTGCGTATGAGATCACCGGGGCTGCTGCCAAGGTCTCCAAAATATCGGCTATAGTGGACATGATCGCCATCTCGAAATGCTGGAATGATGACCAGCACGGCCAGCAGAACATAGATGATCGAGAACAACAATACTCCGAGAGACCACTTTGAAAACAGAGACCACTTTGAAAACAGTGTGATCTGTTTCCCGGGACCTCTCGCTGCGTCTTCACTCGAGATTCCTGTTCTGGCTTGCCATTGGCAAAGAAACAGTACCAGTCCGATGGAGCCAACGACCAGCGAGAAGTCTTCCTGAGTCGATAACGCGATCAGGAAGAACAGCGAAGATCGCCATAACTTCCGTCGTTCAGCGAAATCAATGCCCCAGAACAGAAACGGCATTCCATAACAGCTTGGTCGCAATGTTTTGAGATCAATCGCAATGTCCAGATAGTGCATAGGGAAGAACAAAAGCCAACCCAATGCCAGCCACATCGCAGCTCGCGAACTTCCGGAATGTCTGCGTGCAATTGAGAATACAGGAATTGCGCAGATGGCCAGCGAGAATGACGCACAGGCCTCCATCGTCAGGTAGGACGGAAACAGTATGTGCAGCGGAAGTAACAGCAGATGGATCACCTGAATGTGCTCGCCCAGAAATAATCCCTGATCGAGATAACTGCGGAAGCCTTTGCCGTGCCATACGTTCCAGAGATGCTCCTCGTACATCGCCGAATCGCCATGTGGAACAAGAAGACCTGCATAGAGTCGTTCGTTCATCCAAAAAGACATGGCCTCCCAGGCGAATATTGCAATGATGACGACAGCAAGTTCCATGCGGGCTAAGCCTGCCGTGGCAGACTCTGGGTTGATCGCTGACGTGCCCGAAATCTGACTGAGCCACTCATTCAGAATGCTTGCCAGAATCAGAGTCAACGCATAAGGCGTAGTCGTGGCAACAAACTCGATGAATGATATCTGGCTGACGAACGGAGCGGCAAACCAAACGGCAAGCCAGGCACCTGCAAACAATCCTGGCCGCGCGATCGCTGCAGCACGCGACGAGAACGAAAGGGATCGAAAAATTGCCTTCGATTTTTCTTCAATTTGTGCTGCGTTTGTTTGCCGCTTCGAGGATGCGACCCAGTGCGACAGGATTGTCATTCCAAGCAGAGCACCGGCGACTCGCAGAAAGACCGAAGCCGCTGGCAGATTAGTTTGTGAAACTCCACTGACAGAATTCGTGGTGTCTCCACCAAGGCAAGAAATGAAGAACTCGTGAATGTCGTTCGGCCAAAACACCAGCGACAGATTCGCGTCGCTCATGACCGTACAGATCATTTCGGACAGCAGGAGGCTGCCGAGCAGAAAAAGTCCCCAGAGGACAAGCCCCGAGCGTGATTTTTGAATGGTAGACATACGAAATCAGGTTGGCAAAAAACGGGCAATACACGCTGTCGGTCTAGAGATTTCATCGTTTCCCGCCCAGTAGTAGGCGCTGGCTTTTTTGGCTGCAGGCTTTCGTGGGGGGCCCTTCCCCTGCAGCCAGGCGGTCAATAAAAATGTGGAATCGATAAACGGTCTAATCCCCGCAATCCTGGCAGAAACCGCTGTGAGAACGTACGCCGATGGACTTTTTGTCGGGAAAAGAAAGCCTGTGGTTTCGTAGATCTCCCAGACTTCCCAGCGTTTCAAAAGAACCTATTGACCGGATTTTCGAGAACTGTGACCCTACCCGCCCGGTCATTTTTATTCGTTTCAGCGTTCAGAATGCGTTTCAGCGCAAGCCGCGAAAGCTCCTTAGGAGCATTGTTGCGGCTCAGGCTGAACGCTCATGAATGTCTCAGACTTCAACCTGTGCTTATCTCGCACAATGAGTTCCAAAGCTCTGTCGAGGGCGATGAATCGCCTGTCTTTATCCGCACCTCTCCCCACGCTGTTTTTTGTCTGCGTGTTGGGCTGTATTTCAGGTTGCGCGACGACCGAATTTGCTCAGCTCCGAGAAAAGCCGCACAATCCACTGACGGAGCGTCTGAATACGACTGCTTTCGGGCTTGTGAAACATTCGGAGCGAACTGAACTGTTTCTGCGACAGACTGGTTATCAGGGCGGCGATGATCTTAAGCTCATGATTCGGCATTCCGCCACTCATCGAGCTGGTAAGCATTATTATGAGGCGACTCATTCGCTGTCCGAGCTGAATTACCTTGCGGCTGAAGTTGTGAAGACGCGTGATCCTCAACTGGCGTCGGAGTTGTATCTGGATTCTTCGAAAGCTGCGTGGCGCTATTTTGCGACACAGGATACCAGCGGTGAGCAGCCCGATCCGGGACGAAGTGAGCATCGAAGCACTGCCGAAGTTTATAACGCGGCTTCCGAGGGTTTGCTGCGTATCTCAAATCGCCTGGGGAAGGTTAAACTCGGGCAGTCCATGCTGATGCCGCTGACGAATCGCCGGCTACTTTTTGATATCCCGTTCCCTTCGAATCTGTTGACACCCGAACAACTGAGTGAGTTTGAATTCGTGTCGGATTATGAACTCAAGAACTTGAAGACGCGTCACGTCACTCAGGGTTTGGGAGTGCCGATCATTGCGATTCGACGTGCATCACAGAGTCCGGATCCGGTCGAAAAGTATTACACCAAAGGCATGAGCTTCGCTGCGACTCTGGTTTTAAGATTCGAAGAGACTGAGCAATCCTACGATTCTCCCTACGATGTGCAGTTACAGATTTTAGACCCCCGCGAGTCAGATGCGATGCTGGTGGGTGACTCTTTGGTGCCTCTGGAGACCGACGTGAGTACTCCGTTGGCTCGCTACCTGAGCAATCGCGATATCAGTTTACTGGATACATGGGGATTTATCCGGCCGGATCGAGCACAAGACGTCGCCGGGTTATACATGGTGCAGCCTTATGATCCGGATCGCATCCCGGTGCTGATGGTTCATGGGATCTGGTCCAGCCCGATGACGTGGATGGAGATGTTTAATGATCTGCAGGCTGACCCTGAGATTCGCAGAAAGTATCAGTTCTGGTTTTATCTGTACCCGACGGGTGAGCCCATCGCTTTTTCAGCGGCTAGCCTCCGTGAAGAACTGATGCAGGTACGCAACGACTGCGATCCGTATCGCCGGAATTCCCGACTGGATGAGATGGTTGTGGTCGGGCACAGCATGGGAGGACTGCTGTCCCATATGCTGACGATCGACAGTGGAAATCGTCTTTGGAATTCTGTCAGTTCGAAGTCGGTCGAAGAGTTGCAGACGAGTTCGGAAGTGAAGTCTGAGATTCGAAGGGTCTTCTTCTTTCAGTCGAATCCTTCAATTGATCGCATCGTGACGATCGCCAGTCCTTATGGTGGAAGTTCCTTCTCCAATCGTTTCACACGCTGGTTGACGGGATCATTTGTCTGGCTGCCTGCAAAGACCTATGAATTGACACGCGTGATCTTTGAACAGGATAAAAAGAGTTGGTGGGATCGGGTCACGGCACCAAAGACCAGCCTGGATTCGCTGACCAAGAAGTCCGCAGTCCTGACAGTCATTCGAGATTCGCGGGTGCCGGATGAGGTGAAACACCATAACATCGTTGGTGTTCGCAAGGGACGTGACGTTAATTCCTGGACCGATGGAGTTGTGGCCTACTCCAGCGCGCATCGTGAGGATGTGACCAGTGAAAAAGTCATTCCGACCGGACACCGAGATGTCCTGCGTCATTCCGAAACCGTGGCGGAGGTACGACGTATTCTGCTTGAGCACCTGCAGGAGACTCAACGTCGACGTTTTCCTGCTATCCCGGCCAACATGACCGTGGAACGCCCCGATCGTGCAACGCTTGGCACGACCCTGACACCGAAGTGAGCAGGAGGTTGTCGAGTCCGCGATTGTGTTGGCTGCCGTGCCGAAGGCGACGACCGTAAAACCTGGTGACCGAAAAACTGGGGTGACCGAAAAACTGGGGTGAGAGATGGGTTCTGATACCTCATTTTTCGGTCGGTCAATGTTTAGATCGAATTTTTTGGCTGGACAACGGCAAGTTCAATAAATAGTTTGATTGCCTTCTGCCCGAACGCAATTGTACAAAAATCGATGCATTATCAAGTCGTGTGCAGATGATCGCAGGAAAGCCGGACATCCACTCCATCATGGCCCTGCGCGGCTAGCTCTGCGTTCCCGGATTGCTTCTGACGATAATGCGATTACCGGCAATGCGGATCACTTCGATGGCGGTTCCATGATCGATGTAAGCACCATCGCTGACGACATCCAGGTACTTGTCGCCGAACATTGCCTTTCCGGATGGACGCAGAGCCGATGCCGTCACACCTGTCGCGCCGACATCGACTGGCGTCGGCTGCGATGCATGACCCGCAAGCAAAGATGTCCTCAGGATCGGTCCGTCGGCCTCTGCTGGCGCGTAACCAGGAGGAGTCAGGATCAGTCGGTTCAGAAATGGAATCGTTGGCAGGAATCGGTTCAGCACTGCGGCCACGGCGATCACGGTGACCATCGCTCCAGCCAGCGAGCCAAGGCTGCTCATGGATTCTTCAAAGCTCTCTGTGGCAGTCATCCCGGAGAATGTATGACTTGCCAGAATCAAAGAAGCCATCGTGAGCAGGATTCCCGAGACTCCGAAGACTCCGAAACCGGGAATCACAAAGATTTCCAACGCCAACAATCCGATTCCCAGTATGAACAGAATCAGTTCCAGAGTACCGGCTGTACCGCCAAGAAAGCGGCTCCAGAAAAACAGCGCGAAGAACACTGTGGCAAGGATGGCAAAGAATCCTGAAGGCAGATGAAGTTCGATATAGACGCAGATGATGCCCAGAGTAATCAGCAGAAAGCCACCGACGCCGGAATTGAGCACGGCGATCAGCGTGTCGACCCAGGTGCTGGCTACGGGAGTTAAGTTGGCTTTTCCCGAAATGCCCAGACGACTTCGCAATTCATCTTCATCATGGCATGGCGCATCCGCCAGTTGCAGTTCATGAGCACGCTCACCATGGACTGTCAACAGAATTCCCTTGCGAGATTCCGGAACCATCGGCCCTTGAATCCATTCCTCATTGGCCGCCTGAATTTCAACCTCGGACATATAAGTCACTCGACCATCGGCCTTGTTGGTGACCTGAAAAACCTCAAGATCCTTGTCGATCATCGCCTGAAGTAACGCGGGCGGTCGATTTTTTCGTTTGGCAAGTATCGCCGCGAACTGCAGGAATGGACTCACGATTTTTTCTGGCGCGCGTTCAAATTGGCCGCCCGGTTCAGTGAGTGTAATCACACCGATATCTCCAATCTGAGCATCCGGGTGCATCAGAATCTTATCGCATCCAAAAGCAATCAACGCGCCGCCGCTCCAGGCTCCTTTGGGTATCCAGGCCACGGTCGTAATCTTTGTGGAATCAATTTCGGAAAGTGTCAAAGCCAGATGCTCGGCAACGTCCTTATCTCCTCCCGGAGAATCAATCTTCAGGACCAACACATTGCAGCCATTGGCCACCGCGTTGCGAACTTCCCGCTGCACAAACTCTCCAAGCACGCGATCGATTACACCATCAACGGCGATCACTCGCGGAACAGCATCCGCTTTGTTTCGCAATGGTTCGCGCATAGATTCCAGAGGCAACTCAAAGGCGGCCGCCACTTCAGCTCGATTCTTCGCGGTTCGCAGAACGAGAAATCCGGCCTTCTCTGAGTCCAGTCCGAGAAAATTTCCCGGTGAGCCCGCTTCTTTGATGGTTTCGGTTTTTGAGATCACCACATTCTGATTCTGGAGCACCATCAGTTCCGCAGGCGTCAGGAACCTTTGTTCAACGACGTTCGGAGATGTCTCCATGGAAACTCTCAGCAACGCTTCGGACGGATTCATCATCGCCTCGACAACGCCGCGGGATAGACGAGTATTGCGACGACGATCAGCGAGACTCATGACAAAACTTTGATCTTCTGTCGAAACCGCTTCGCCTCGCCCGATGTCCCCTAACGTCGCATCAGGATGCATCACGATATCGTGGCAGGCCAGGGCAAGGATCGCGCGAGTGCCGTCGACGGAACGAGGTACCCAGGCAATCGTCCTGACTCGACTGACGTCAGACGATGTCAGAAAGCGAACCGCGTCGCTCACATGTCCGAATCCGGCGGTTCCAGGTTCAATCTCCATGACCAGAATCGCGTCTCGATTTTCGCGAGTTGCCTGAGCCTGCAGGTCTGTAGCAAGATTCGTCAGCTGACTGACCATTTGGTCGTTAAGCGGACTTGTTACTGTCAGAAATTGCCCGATTGGTTTTTGTGCGGCTTTCAGTTCGGACTTTTCCTGAGCACTGGCCACGCCGGCAAACAGACTCAGACCTGCCAGCAGCATCGCAGCCAGAGGAATGTGTCTCATTTGTAATGACTCCACGGAAATTGCTCTAAGGTTGCTGAAGTGAAACATGCGTCGGATTGTAGCAGTTGTCGTCCGACATGGCCAAAATCCCCGGGTCATTCGCCGTCCGCTCGATAACCCTGGCCTTTGTTTGGGCTCAAACGCGGACATTCTCAAGGTGGATGACAGGAAACGTCAATTGCGGAAAGAAATGCGATTTCTGTTGACGAACAGAAGTTTGAACGGATCGCCGTAGAGTCGAATGAAACCGTGAAGTGGGTGCTAGGAACGGCAATCAAGACAATGGTAAACAGAGAAGGCAGGTCGTGTTCGGCCTCTGTCTTCATGTGTTCTCTTTTGGCACCGTCTCCCGCAGATTGCCGTCATGCGATCAGAATGGCACGCTGGCGGCGAGGGAAATAGCAGCGATAAGAATGCGGAGACATTCAATCCGGAA
>CAMAXD010000162.1 GCA_945861975.1 Candidatus Kuenenia stuttgartensis
TACTGCTGGCGGCCAGGTTCAGCGTCTGCAAAAACTCCAGGAACGAGGTGATCGTGGGGACGCCTATGTCGTGTACGCCAACCTGGCCGTGATCTCTGTTCCAGCCAAAGAATCGATCGAGATCGCGACGGTAGGCGTCAATCGTGTTCTTCGCCATGCCGCACTCGGCATCGAGATAGCTCAGGAAGCTATTCTGCCATGAAGCCGGGTCTCGATATGTTGAGACTGCGAAGGTTCGCCCTTCCGGAGGTCGCTTGCGGCGGGTCATCAAGGCGTCCTGTTTCAAGCAGCGCGACGAGATAAAAACTTCGACCTCTTGAGTTATCGGTCAGGTGGGCTACGCACCGCGAGGTCGCAAAAATGCAGGGTGCGCTGGCGCTCTTGATACCCGCTGGTCCCACCCTACCAACCTGTGATCCATAAGGTGCGGCCGACAACGGGCATCCACCTTACGCAAATTCCCAGACTCAAAATAAAGATCGCCGTCACCGTTCAGAGGGGGTTGAACGATGACGGCGACAGCTGGAAACCGTTGGGTAACGGTTAACGTTCAGATTTTCAAGGCCTCATTATCCAGAGGCCTATTTAATATCGTCGTGCACACGGAGATGCGCCCCGGGAATTCTGGCGATTCGTGGTTGTCGGATCTGTAACGGAAGCAACGCCCGAAAAACAGGATGTGATCAGTAGTCCAGATTCAGGCACTCCGCACTGGTAAATCACCACGCAGAACTCCTAAACTCCGCAGAACTGGCATTTTGCGGAACGGAAAACCTAAGCCATGATGACGTTAACGCCTATGCAATCAGCCGCCCCCAAATCTTCAGGCCGACAGGGACAGCAAGGAATGCTGTTTCTCGCACTCTGTTTGCTGGGGAATGTGACCGCGCTTGCTGGCTTGTCGCTCTTTGCCTCGTGCATTTTGTTGGCCGACGAATTGTTGGCCGATGAACGCAGACCGTCGCGCGGCTCGGCAACGATTTCTGGTGGAGATGAACTCTTCCCGCCGCTCCCCGATTTTCCGTCGCTAACTGAGGACGAGGTTCCTCTGAGGAGCCCGTTGGAACCGGAACCACGTGTTCAGCCGGGTGCACGGATCCGTCCCGAAACTCGCGATCCCAGCACTCCTCGTTTCCCCCCAGCATTGAATCCTCTCGATGAAGACGTGCCGTTTAGTCCGCGCAGGCCTTCCGGGTCAGTGCGACCGTCCACCGGCATTGATCCGGATGCTGAACGCAATGTACTTCCCGGAACAAACGCCGACGACCTAACTAGCGATGGGGCATTCAATTGGTCGCTTCAGCCGGTGTCTGTGGCTGATATCGAAATCGGTAAGGAATGGGATTTCGCGCATGGAAAACCAAACCTTTCTGAATCGGAAGAGGACAACTACGTCGAGCTGATCCGAGCCGCCCTGGCTCGACGAACGCTGGCTCCCAGTCAGTTGCCAGAAAACGCTAACGTCACCAGTGCCTGGGAAACGGCCTTCTATCGGTATGCAGAAGTTCGCAGACAGGCGTGGGAGAATGGCAAAGTTCAGTTATCGGCGTCTCTGCCGGAGTTATCTGATCCAAACGACATCGCCACTCGACGAATCATCTCGACCACGGATCATTCCAGCGACCTGCCGCAGATCAAGAACTATTCCCTGCAACTGGACATGCAATCGCATCCGCGAGATTTCGTCGGGCGCCCCGTTGTGCTTTACGGCATGTTCACACCCCTGGGACCAAAGGAACTGCAGGCTCGTCGCACGCTGGAAGGTGAAGAACGGCTTATTACTTTGCAACGCGGCATCCTGCGGAACTTTGTGACTCAGGAAATGATCGCGATGGTGGATGCGATCAGCTACGTCGATCCGCAATCTCAGAACCAGCCGTCTTCTGCCTGGCCGATTGATAAACGCGTTGCAATGCCAGTGATGGTGAAAGGCTGGTTTGTCAAACTGTGGCAGAGACAGCCGCTGGTGTTTTCGGATGTTGTGCGAGTTCTCACGCCGCGTCCTTACGACGAGTATGTTCGTGATCATGTGCGTTCTCGTCGCAAGGTGAATGACGACGAGAGCTGGCTGTACCACGAGACGTTGCGGCAGTTGCAGTTAACGAGCAGCAAAGTGCAGGCTTCGATTGCTGCTGAAGAACAGAAGATTCGAGTACAAAAGCTGCTGGTGAATATGGTTGAGAAGGCGGGGGCCGACCGAATCGTGCTGGAGAATCAATTTCGCGGGGGAACGCTTTCGAAAGCCGATACGCCGGGAAAAGAAGGCTATGAAACAAAACTCCGCAGGCTTGAGCGGCAGATGGGGTTTCGAAAAAGCAAATACCTGGAGCACCAGAGGAATCCGGCAACGTTTCCGCTCTTCGTGGATGTGTTTCAAAATCCCGACCATTGGCAGGGTCGGTTAGTGACTCTTCGCGGCCATGTTCGTCGTGTCATCACGTACAACGGTGACTCGACGCTGTTCAATGGACAGCCTTTGCATGAACTGTGGCTCTTCACGGAGGATTCGCAGAACAATCCGGCGGTGATCGTAACACCTTCATTGCCAAAGGAGTTTCCGGTTGGAAGTGAGCTGATCGATTCTGTGACCGTGACAGGCTGCTTCTTCAAGATGTATGTGTATCGTTCACAGCAGGAGAATCGCCTGGCTCCACTGCTGCTGGCCGGACATGTAAGCTGGAATCCGTCCGCGAAACATATTCTGACTCTCGCGGAGGATGGTCATATTCGAGCCAATTCTCCGTTGCTGGCTCAGGCTAAAAGTGAAACGCGTCCGATCAGTGATACGCTTGTGTTGTTCCTCGGCTTTCTGACTTTGCTGGTCACAATGACTGTATGGGGGCGAGTGCAGCGTGATCGGCGAGAGCGAAGACGGCTGCTGTCTCTGGTGGACGAACGACCTGATTTCCATCAAACTTCGCAGGATCGTTTTTCCGGCCCGTTTGCTGATCCCATAATTGAGCCTACTCGCGGATGACCACTTCGGCTAACGCCTACAATTTCCAGACCGACAGCTCTGCCATTCAGCCTTTGGAGCCCATTACAAATCGTCCGATTCGTTTGGGAGTTCTGATCAGTGGTGGCGGAACAACGTTGCTGAATTTTTTGGATCAGATTCGCAACGGGCAGTTGAATGCGGAGGTTCCGCTGGTGATCGCCAGTCAGCGAACCTGCAAGGGCGTTGAACGTTCTCTGGCGGCCGGTCTGAATTGTCAGGTTCTTCGTCCTCGCGATTTTTCCGGCGTGGGCAATTTCAGTCGAGCCGTCTTTGCGGAACTGCGAGCAGCCAATGTGGATCTTGTGACTCTGGCCGGTTTCCTTAGTCTACTCCATGTGCCAGACGATTTTCGCTGGCGAGTGCTCAACATTCACCCGTCGTTGATTCCGGCTTTCTGCGGCCATGGATACTTCGGGCATCATGTTCACGAAGCAGCGATTGAGCGTGGCGTGAAAGTCAGCGGTTGCACCGTTCATTTCGCCAACAACGAATACGACCAGGGCCCGATCGTGCTGCAGCGAACCGTTGCTGTTCCTGATCTCTGCACCGCCGATGAGTTGGCGTCACTGGTCTTCGAACAGGAAAAGATCGCCTACCCAGAAGCCATCCGAATGCTGGCTTCTGGTCGTGTGCGCATCGTGGGAAATCGAACGGCGACATAGCTCGAGTGTGCGGCAACGTAGTCATTTTACTTGAAGCGTAACGGCGCTACTGCGTTGTCAAACTCAAACGTGTAGGTTGGACATTCTTGTCCGACCAGGTCTCGGCGGGCAGGAATGCCCATCCTGCATCAAACGCTATCGCTTGCGTTCGATCGCTTCGGCAATCTGTTCGATGATGCCATTGGCGAATTGATCGAGATTGGCCGACACGGTGTTGGCTCGCTCGCGCCACGAGTTCATTTCGGACATCTTGCGAAGTCCCTTGAACATCGTGCCGATGGCAGACCCCAGAGCTCGACTGGTCGGATGAAAAATCATCGATGCGGCCTGTTCGGGGATTTCTTCTTCCAAAGTATCCACGATGCCCCGAATCGCCATAAAACGGACATCACGTTCCTGGCAAACCTGAGCAACCGCGAGGCTGCTGGTGTCGACCGCCAGGCCGGGGAATTTCTGGGCCAACGCGGATTTCTCGGTGGGAGTCACCGGATGGTGGTCCGCGACGATCAACTTGCCAACGTGAATTCGTTTGCGAGGAGCCAGGGTGCACTTCACGGGAAGGCTACTGACGTGTGTATCGCTGATTTCATTCGACAGCACGATATCGCCCGGTTTGGTGTCGGCGGTGAGCGATGAACTAAAACCGATCGCCAGAATCCATGCCGGACGATGCTCATTGATCAGAAGTTCCGTGGCGGCTCGATGAGAAGCGTAGCCTTCACCCGCTTCGGCAATCACCAGTCGAATGGTCTCGCCCAGAAAGCCGCCGCGAACAGTGATCTTCTTTTCTGTGTAATTTCGCTGCCGGTCGACTCGCTTTAGAAACGCCTTCAGTTCACCCTTGTGAGTACACACGATGCCCACGTCGGCAGTGGAACGGTCAGGAACCGGTTCCACAGGCGCAGGCTTCTTTTTAGCGGACGAATCGTTGCCGGGGCTGCTCACGCTGAGGCCTCAAAGTCCTTCATAAACTGCACAAGGGCTTCAACGCCTTCCGGAGGAAATGCGTTGTAGATACTGGCACGCATTCCGCCGACGCTGCGATGTCCCTTCAGGCCACTGAAACCTTTTGATTCGGCGGCCTTCACGAAGGCATTGTCTTTGTCTTCGTTGCCGGTAACGAAGGTCACATTCATCATGGATCCGCTGCCGGGCTTCGCTGTCGATTTAAACAGGCTGCCGGACTTCAGATAGTCGTACAGCACTGCGGCCTTCGCTTTGTTGCGAGTTTCCATCGCCGCCAAACCACCCTGAGCCTTGATCCAGCGGAAAACCAGCATCATCAGGTAGATACCGAAGGTCGGAGGCGTGTTGTACATCGACTCATTTTCGGCATGAGTTCGATACTGCAGCATCGTCGCCAGATTTTTGTTGCCGGCTTCGACAAGATCCTTCCTGACGATCACCAGCGTGACGCCGCTTGGCCCGAGGTTCTTCTGAGCACCTGCATAGATCAGGCCATATTTGCGGACATCAATTGGTCGGCTGAAGATGTCGCTGCTGGCATCGCACACCAGAAACGCCGAGCCCGGAACACCGACGGGCTCCGACTGGAACTGTGTCCCGAAGATTGTGTTATTCGACGTGAAGTGCGCATAAACCGGGTTGTCGCTGTACGAGCAGGTTTCCGGGATGTAGTTGAAGTTCGCGTCCTTGCTGGTGCAGGCCACATGAGTCTTCCCGCAGGACTTTGCTTCTTTCAGAGCTTTCTCGGCCCACATGCCGGTGATCAAATAATCAGCGGTGCGATCGGCTGGCAACAGGTTCATCGGTACCATGGAAAACTGCAGTGACGCACCGCCCTGCAGGAAGAGCACCGCGTAGTCGTCTGGAATTCCGGCCAATTCGCGGCACAGAGCTTCCGCTTCAGCGGCGACAGCCATAAATGGTTTGCCGCGATGCGAATGTTCACAGATGCCGACGCCGGTGTTTCCCAGGGAAAGCAGGTTTTCGCGAGCTTCCTCGAGAACAATTTCAGGTAATACGGCAGGGCCGGCGGAGAAATTCCAAATGCGACGAATCATCGCGAGTGCAGCTTTCATTGAGACAATTTGAGACGGGGGAGATCTAAGAACTATGGAAGATCTTAATCGAGAAACCATTCGGACATCCATCAGGAGCCGAAAAGATCATCGGAACTACCCAGATTAATTCTTACCGAGGTCAGTTTTTCGGCGGAAAATCCGCAGCAAAGAGACGCAAGAGCGGGTTCCCGAGCGCGGAATTCTAAAGCGTTCTTCGATTCGCCACAAATCCGACCTGAAAACTGCCCCGGCAGCAGGAATTTTGCCCTTGAAAAGCGCCGAAAAGACCAGGATTGGAACAGGGGACTCCGGAGGCTCCAAACCTTTACGGAAGGTGGCAAACGGCAGCCCGTCAGCATACCGCATTCCGAACGATTCTGATAAACTCTGCGATTCCGAAAATGAACTCCCGAAGCGGGACGTCGGCTCAAGGAATTGAGTCAGGCAGTTGACTATTTTGAATTGCGGAGCAGCCTTCCCCATGCAGTTGTCTTGTAATCGCGCCTTGTTTTCGTCGGCATTTTCCATTGCGGCTTCGGCAGTGCCATCGCGTACGCCAAAAGACATCCTCCGAAACGTATTCATGGCCGTCAGCAGTTCCGGCGTGGAACTGATTGGCACCGATCAGGAAATGGCCATTCGCTTCAAAGTCGGCGGAGTCACAACCAGTTCAACGGGAGACGCCCTGCTTCCGACACAACGCATCTCATCGATTCTTCGCGAACTGCAGGACGAACAGCTCGACCTGACGATCGACGAAAAGAACATCACGCTGAAAGCCGCATCTGCCAAGTTTCGGCTTTCGTCAGAAGATCCTCGGGAGTTCCCACCTGTTCCGTCCTTCAGCGATCAGAATTACTTCCGAATTCCTGCTCCAGTGTTCAGGCAGATGATTCGCCGGACGTCGTTTGCTACGGATACCGAGAGTACTCGCTATGCGCTTGGTGGCCTGTTGCTTGAGTTCGGTGAAGGCACCATCACTCTGGCCGCCACAGACAGCCGTCGTCTGGCTGTGGCAACGGCTGCCTGCGAAAAAGAAGGCAACCCGATGGCTCCGACGAAGACGACCGTTGTGCCCACGAAGGCAATGTCTCTGCTGGAGCGTTCCATTGATCCCCAGGCGGAGTTTGTTGACATCGCCGTTCACGATAACGACGTGATGATGCGATCCGGGGCGTGTACTGTTTACAGTCGACTTGTGGAAGGCCGGTTCCCTCGCTATCGCGACGTGATTCCTCGCAGCGGCAATGTGAATGTTCCGCTGCCCGTGGCTCCTTTCTTCGCGGCTGTTCGTCAGTCTCAGATTATTACTGACGAAGAAAGTCGTGGCGTCGACTTCCAGTTTGGTTCATCCATGCTGACGCTCAGTAGTCAGGCCAGCACAATTGGTGAGTCAAAGATTGAACTGCCCATCGAATATGACCATGACGAAGTGAAAATTACTTTCGATCCGAAGTACGTCGCTGATTTCCTGAAGGTGCTGACTCCGGAAACTCTGGTTGATCTGCAACTGACGGATTCGGATACCGCGGCGGTCTTCCGCGTCGAAGATTCGTACACGTATGTCATCATGCCATTGTCACAGGATCGATAAGAACAGAGTCGTCAGTGTTCAGTTTTCAGTGTTCAGTTAAACGCAAGCCACAGTACGGAACACTGCAAACTGAACACCGCAAACTGAACACGGAGAACTTGCCCGAAAAGGACTTCCCTGCGTGTCTGATGAAATGTTGTCATCACCGTCAACTCTGAAGAACGCCTTGATGCGTTTTATTCGCAGTACAGGCGTTGTGAACCGTTCGGCGGCGGAAAGCCTGGATGCTGAATGGAAGCGAATCGTTGGCCCGGACCTGGGTCGACGCAGCACTGCTCGCAAAGTTCGTGATGGCATTGTGGAAGTGGTCGTCACCAACAGTGCAACTCTTGAGGAGTTGCGGGGCTTCATGCATGAGACCGTGCTGGAGCAAATGAAGACCAATTTGCCTCAGTCAAACATTCGATCAATTCGGTACGTGCGTGCTCGGTAGATTCATAAGTTGAAGAGTGGGTTATTTGAAATTTCAAATTTGAATCTCAAATCTCCCGAAGGTTCTCGGTTGAACAGAAGAAAGTGAAAACGTGTCTGTAGCGAACGCTGCCAACGACGATAACACCCTCCCGACTGACGCCGCAGCAAAGCCTGCTCCAGCGGCAGAAACCTACGATGCTTCTGACATTCAGCATCTGAAGGGAATTGAAGGGATTCGAACTCGTCCGGCGATGTACATCGGTGACACCGGTGCTCCGGGCCTGCACCATCTCGTCTACGAAGTGGTCGACAACAGTATCGACGAAGCTGTTAACGGGTACGCTTCGGAGATCCACGTTCAAATCAATCTCGACGAAAGCATCTCCATCGTCGACAACGGCCGAGGTATCCCGGTGGACGTCGTCAAAGGCGATGGTCGTCCGGCTCTGGAAGTCGTTCTGACAGAAATTCATGCCGGCGGAAAGTTCAATCGCGAAAGCGGTTACAAGGTCGGCACGGGCGGTCTGCACGGAGTCGGGATCACCGCCGTGAATGCACTCAGTTCCTGGCTGACGGCGGAGGTACGCCGTGGCGGTTCGACGTGGGTGATGGATTTCGAAAAAGGTCGTCGTATATCAGAACTGCGACAACTGGGCGGAGCGGACTCCACGGGAACTCGCCTGACGTTTTTACCGGACCCCACGATCTTTTCTGAAACCAAGTTTTCGCTGGATACTCTGACTCGCCGCATGCGTGAGCTGGCGTTTCTGACGCCCGGAATACGAATTACTCTGCGTGATGAGCGAGCGGACCGGACGGAAGAGTTTCACTTTGAAGACGGCTTGATCCAGTTCGTTAAGTATTTGAATCGAACACAGACGCCGCTGACTTCGGACGTATTTCGAGTCATGGCGGAAGCCCCGGAAGAAAACGTCCTCGTCGAAGTGGCGATGCAGTACAACGATGGTTACACAGAAAACGTGTTGACCTACGCGAACAACATTTTCAATCCGGACGGGGGAACTCACCTCAGCGGTTTCAGAGCTGCTCTGACCCGCACGATGAACAACTATGCCAAGGCTGGCAATCTGTTCAAAGACGTTGTGCCTGTGGGTGAAGACTTCCGCGAGGGACTGACGGCTATCGTTTCCGTCCGCGTGCCTGATCCAAAATTCACGTCGCAAAATAAAGTCAAACTGACGAACGGCGAAGTCGACAGCGCGGTTCAGACGGTGGTGAATGAAGGCTTCACCAAGTATCTCGAAGAGAATCCTTCGATCGCCAAAAAACTCATCGCAAAAGCGGTAATGGCGGCTGAAGCCCGCGAAGCGGCTCGCAAGTCCCGTGACATGGTTCGCCGCAAAGGCGCACTGACTACCGGTGGTCTGCCGGAGAAACTCCGCGACTGTCGAAGCCGCGATCTGGAATCCACAGAGCTCTATCTGGTGGAAGGTGACTCGGCCGGTGGATCTGCTGACACTGGACGCGATTCAAGTATTCAGGCGATCCTGCCGCTGCGAGGTAAGATCCTGAACGTTGAAAAAGCCCAGCTCGTCAAAGTGCTGGACAACACCGAAATCATAAATCTGTTCCGCGCGATTGGATTGTCACCGGCTGGCGGCGAAGAAGAGATGGATATCTCCAAGCGACGCTACGGCAAAATCATCGTGATGACCGACGCCGACGTCGACGGCAGTCACATTCGAACTTTGCTGCTGACATTCCTGTTCCGCCATATGCGAGAGCTGGTGGCAGGCGGACATATTTATATCGCTCAGCCGCCGCTGTATCGCGTCATTCAGCGAAAACAGGTTCGTTACGTCCAGACACATCAGGCAATGATGACAGAACTGATCAGCCTCGGCATGAGCGGCGCTCGGCTCACTGTGAAGGCGGACAGCACAACGTTCGCTGGAGAAAATCTGCAGAAAGTGTGTGACCTGATCACGCAGATGGAACATCCTCTCGAATTGCTGGAACGTCGCGGGATCGATATTCGCCATTTGCTGAAATACAACGCCGGTGACAAGTCCCGGTTGCCTCGTTATCGAGTCCTCTCCGGGGATACAGAAAAGTGGTTCATGGAACGCGATGAAGCAGAAGCGTTTCTGAAGTCCATTCTGCCGGTAGTGGCTCCATCTGAAGTCACCGATGCCACGGAGACTTCCGCGCCTGTCGTATCAACACCCGTCACAACCGGTGAACCAGCGATTCCGCGTGAGAAGCTGGCTCAGTTGATCGATCTGCATGAAATCAAGACTCTGAATGACGTGTTCGCTCAGCTTAAAGACTACGGCTTCTTCGTCGCAGACTTTACACCGGCCGGAGTTCGCAACGCCGAACCGATCTTCCCATTCATTCTGGAACGCGATGACGATGTGTTGAAGCTGACCAGCCTCCGCGATCTGCTTGCGGAACTTCGCAGACTTGGCGAAAAAGGCCTGACACTGACACGCTTCAAAGGTCTCGGCGAAATGAACTCGGAAGAACTTTGGGATACCAGTATGGATCCTGAAAAACGAACGCTGCTGCAAATTCGCATGGAAGACGCCGCCGCCGCTGATGAAATCTTCCGAGTGCTCATGGGCGATGCCGTCGAGCCGCGACGTGAGTTCATCGAGAAGCACGCACTTGATGTGAAAGAGCTGGATATCTAGTGTCGTGTCCGGCCCCGTTCCTTTGTTTAACCCGTGGCTAACAGGTAACCCGTGGCCAACACGTAACCCGTGGCCAACACGTAACCCGTGGCCAACACGTAACCCGTGGCCAACAGGCCCGGTTTTCTCTGCCTGAATCTGGCAGGGAGCAAATCGCTCCGCACGATTAACAACGGAAGGCTTTGGCGATGCGTTTAGGATTGATCAATAGTGCCTGGGCTCAGGCCGGGCGCGACACCGCGTGGGGAATCCAGAAGACCCGCGAGATTGGTTTCGATGCCATCGACATCTTTACTGATCCGCTGGATATTGATGTCCGTGAGCGACAGTTGATCCGACGCGAATGCAGTCGAGCCAGCTTGCCAATTGTTTCTGTGTGTTGTGTGGCCACAGGGCTGATCGACTTCAATCCGTCGGTGCAGCGATTTCATCTCGACCGTTGCCGCACTTTTCTGGATCTCTGCTTTGAACTGGAAGCGGAAAATCTGCTGCTGGTTTTAGGTGAGTACATCTGGAATCAGGAAGTCATTCCGCCGGCAGAACAATGGCGAACGGGTGCCGATAATTGCCGACGACTGGCCGACTACGCCGATTCGCTTGGCCTCAAGATCGCCATGGAACTGGAACCGTTTCCACTGTCCCTCGTCAACAGTGTCGACAGCATGGTTCGGTTTCTGGATGCCGTGAATCATCCAGCTCTCGCGGCCAACATTGATGTGTCCCACTTGCATCTGGCGAAAGTGGCTCCGGAAGAATTGAGCCGCCTGAAAGATCGTGCCATCCATGTTCATATCTCCGATTGCGATGGCATCAAACACGGCGATCTGCCACCGGGACATGGCGTCGTGAACTTTGCTCCGTATCTGACCGAGATCGCGAAGCTGCAGATGGGCGGAACGATGTCGATTGAGCTGGAGTATTCGCCCGAACCGGACCGCATCGAAGAATGGGTGCGCGAAGCTTACACTGCGACAGCCGCCTTGATGAAGGCGGCAGCGTTGAGGGGTTGAGAAAAACAGCCATTGAGTCAATAAGCGTTCATCAGCGTTTTTAAAAGCTGCTCCGTTCCGCCCACTTTCATTTGTTGTCGAACCCTATTCTGTCCGGCTGCGTGTGGACATGATTCGTCCATAGCTTTTGTTTTGAGAGAGGTCAGGTCGCAGTGGCAAAGATCATAACGTTTGGCGAAATCATGGCCCGCATGGCTCCGTCGGGAGTATTGCGACTTCGTCAGGTGTTGCCGGGCTCTCTGGATGTGACTTTTGCCGGCGCGGAGGCCAATGTGGCGGCCTCCCTGGCTCAATGGGGAACTGACGTTGAATTCGTCTCGGCGTTGCCGGATAGCCCTTTGACGGACGGCTGTCTGGCCGATCTCCGCAGCCTCGGGATTGGTACTCGACATCTTCAGATTTCTGATCGTGGACGGTTCGGAATTTACTTCGTCGAAATGGGTGCCAATCAGCGGCCCAGTCGCGTGTACTATGATCGAGAAGGCTCATCGATCAGCCTTTCAAAGCCGGGTGACTTCAACTGGCGAGAGATTCTGAAAGACGCGGAGTGGCTGCACCTGACCGGAATTACTTCTGCGCTGTCGGCTTCTGCGGCGGCGATCACCATTGAGGCGGCTCACGCCGCACAGGCCATGGGAGTTCGCATCGCGTTTGACGTGAACTTCCGCTCCAAGCTCTGGCGATGGGATAATACTCGTTCACCGCAGAAGCTGGCCGGGGAGACTCTGCAGGAGTTGATTCCGCTGGTCAGCCTGTTGATGGCTAATGAGGAGGACGGCAAATTGCTGGGTGTCACACTGCCGCCAGCCACTGACACCGATTCCGGCAGCGGACAGTTGCATATTGACCGAGCGATCAGTTTTGCCAAAGCCATGCATGAGCGATATCCGAACATTGAACTCTTCTCGACGACGTTTCGCGAACAGCTTTCCGCGTCACATAATAACTGGGGAGCGATGCTGTACGACGCAAAAACAGGCGAAATAAATCTGGCTCCACTGAAGGACGGTGAATATCGCCCGTATGAGATTCGCAATATCGTGGATCGAGTTGGCAGCGGCGATGCGTTTGATGCCGGGCTGCTCTTTGGGCTGACTCATCCCGAGTTCGATCATCAGCGAACGCTGGAATTTG
>CAMAXD010000163.1 GCA_945861975.1 Candidatus Kuenenia stuttgartensis
TACCTGACTCGTGCTGCGGCTGAAAAAACAGCAGCAGCAATTCTGGGCAAGGATGCTTAGAGAAGCTTTCTGTCTTGAAGTGACACAGGGGGACTATGTGTTGCTTCGGTCTTCCGGGCCTGTTCAGGCCAGGCAGCATGTGGCTCTTCTTGCTGAAAGCACAGCTGGTTTCTTACATCCTTGATGCGAGTCTTCATCACCGCTGAGCGGGATCAGGCTTGCAGCACTTTCGAAGAAGGAATTAAAAATGGGTCTGTCAGTCGCAAACAACGTCACTTCGATCACTGCTCAGCACAATCTGAACAAAGCCTCGATGGGCGTCGCAAAGTCTGTGGAGAAGTTGTCTTCCGGACTGAAAATCAATCGTGGTGCCGATGGCCCGGCAGCACTCGTCATTTCAGAAAAACACCGTGCTCAGATTGCTGGTCTGAATCAGGCCATCGACAACACGGAGAAGGCATCCTCCGTTGTACAAACAGCTGAAGGTGCTCTGAACGAAATCAACTCACTGCTGGTCAAGGTGCGAACTCTTGCGATCGACAGTGCTAACAGCGGCGTAAACGACGATGACGCTCTGGCAGCAAACCAGGCTGAAATCACCAACGCTCTCGATACAATCAACCGAATCGCGAACAACACTCAGTTCGGTAACAAGAAACTTCTCGACGGATCTGCCGGGGTCTCCGGAACTGCAACGGACACTGACGTAACCTTCCTGAAGGCGACATCAACGACGACAGCTGGTACATACGCAGTAGCCGTTACAACCGTGGGCGAACGAGCCTTAGTGGATTCCGGAACTTCCGGTACAGCTCAGACTACGGCTTTGGCGGCTGATGAGATCATGACGATCAACGACGTCACCGTATCACTCACGGCGGGCATGTCTCAGGCTCAGGTCGTCAACCGCATCAATGAATTTACAGGTCAGACCGGCGTCATCGCTGACGTCGACGCTGGCTCAACACGTCTGTATTCCGAAGCCTTCGGATCTGCCCAGTCACTGACTGTCGTTTCCAACGTCGCTGCAGCAGGCGATAGTAGCGGATTTGGAACGACATCGACAACCGACAACGGGATTGACATCGTCGGAACAATCGGCGGCACCAGCTTCTCCGGAGTCGGAAACATACTGACGGCTAATTCTGGTGTTGCAAAGGGACTTTCACTGTCGTTGGCCGCTGATACCGGTGCCGATGCCTTTTCAACCGTGACTGGTGCTCAGGGCAACCTGACTGTTACGGATAACTCTCTGGTCTTCCAGATTGGTGCTAACAAAGACCAGACAGCGAACATTGCGATTCAGAAAGTGAATCCGAACGGGTTGGGTCTGGGTGTTGTTGGAAATCAGTTCTCAAATCTGAATGACATTGAAGTGACGTCTGGGAACAAAGCTCAGGACGCTCTGGAAGTGATTGATGCCGCGATCGATGATGTGACAAACCTGCGAGGTGCACTCGGTGCCTTCCAGAGCAATACTCTGGAATCAACCGCAAATAACCTGCGGGCGACTCTGGAAAACACTGTAAACGCCGAGTCAATCATTCGTGATACTGACTTTGCGTCTGAAATCGCAGCCTTCACGAAGGGTCAGGTTCTCGTTCAGGCTGGCACCTCAATGTTGAGCAACGCGAACCAGATTCCACAGTCAATTCTGTCGCTGCTGCGATAATCTGATTCGTCAAAAAGTAAAATCAGAACGGTCCGTCTGGAACTGGAAGGTCAGTTTTCGGACGGACCGTTTCTTGGTTAACACAAGTTCGTGTCAGCTTGCCTGAGTAAACCTTTCCATCTGTGTTATGTTGTTGATCTCTGAAGTTGATTCTCCGAACCCATTTCTTCGGGGGCGTCTGCCATGCCTATTAATATCAATGGCGTTGTCTCCGGCATCGATACGGACAACATCGTCACAGGCCTGTTGAAGATCCAGCAACAGCAGCTGGATCGCATGGCTCTCCGCAAAAATGGTATTCAGCAACGACAGGCCGCATTTAAAACAGTCGAATCAAGACTGCTGAGCCTTCGGGCTGACGCCGGTGCATTGAGTCGCAGCACAAACAATCCGCTAACCCGACTCTCCGTGACGGCCAGCGACGAAGAAGCGATCAAAGCGACGGCATCGTCTTCAGCAATTGCCGGTGTTTATCAGATGACGATCAACTCAACCGCTCAGGCTCATCAGGTCGCATCTCAGGGGTTTTCCGACGCCGATTCAGAAATCACGCAGGGCACCTTCGAGATCCGACTCGGATCCGGCGATCCCAGGATTATCACTATCGACAGCAATAACAATAAATTGTCCGATCTGGCGTCCGCCATCAACTCCTCAGATACCGGTATCAGCGCGACAATTGTTAAAGACTCTGCGGGCGGCAGCACACCTTTTCGACTTCTGTTCAGCAGCAGTAAGACCGGAGCCAGCAATCAAATCACCGTTACGAATAACCTCGCCGCGGACAGCGGTTCTGCGGTGAAGCCTGTGATTAATTTCGCAACACCAGTTCAGGCGGCCAGCGACGCCCGCGTAACACTTGGCAGTGGTGCTGGTGCAATCTCCGTCACAAGCAGCACAAACCAGTTTAAGGAGGCAATCGGTGGCGTCAGCTTCGACCTGCTGCAGCCTACCGACGGACAAAAAGTTTCGCTCACAGTGGCTAAAGACAACACGGCCGCAGTCACTGCGGTTCAGAGCTTCGTAGATTCCTTCAATGGTGTCTTGAATTACATCAGCGAAAACTCCAAATACAATGAAGCTGCTGGAGAAGGCGGCCTCTTCCTTGGCAATCAGAGTGCGGCCAAAGTTCAACAAACCCTGAGAACAACTATTCAGAACGTTATTCCCGGAGCAAATCCTCTGGCTAATCGTCTTTCGACCGTTGGGATCAGGTTCAATGATTCCGGCACTCTCGTGCTCGACAAGGCCAAGCTGGAAAATGCCCTGAATGGAAATATTGAAGGCGTCTCCGCTGAAGATGTAAAGCGTCTTTTCTCATTTGGTGGCCAGTCAACAAACTCGGGAATGTCGTTTGTCCTGGGAAGCACGCGGACTCAGGCATCCACATCGGGATATCAGGTTGACATCAGTCAGGCAGCCGAGCAGGCGGCGATCACCGGAACTGCTCTGCCACCGTCAACCGTCATCACTTCCGGAAACCGAAGTCTGGAACTCAAGCTCGACGGTAAGACGGCAACGGTGCAAATGAATAACGGCACTTACACGCCCCAGGAACTGGCCGATCACCTTGAACAGATCATCAATGATTCAGATGAGTTTCCGGCTCGCGAAATCAAAGTCTCACTTGCCAGCGGATCGCTGCAACTGACCTCGGCCAAATACGGCCTGACTTCAGACGTGGAAATCGTGAGCGGAACGGCCATCGCTGACCTTGGCCTGACAGCCGGCCTTAAAAACAACGGACGCGACGTAGTCGGATCTTTTATCGTCAATGGTAAAACCGAAGCAGCGGTAGGACGGGGGCGACTGCTCACCGGAGATCCGGAGAATGAGAATACGGCCGACCTTCAGGTTCAAATTACCCTGTCGCCGTCGGAAGTTGTCGCCGGTGCTGAAGGAACAATCACTGTCTCACGCGGACTTGCTTCATCACTTGATCAGGTCCTCGGGAAATTGCTGGATAATGAGAATGGTCTGCTGACATCGGTTGATGATGGCTTTGACGGACAACTCAAGAGTCTTCAGACATCTATCGATCGTCAGACAAAACTGTTCGACCTTCAGCAGCAGAGTATTCGAAAACAGTTTCAGGCTCTGGAAACTGCGATCAGCCAGCTTAACGCAACCAGCACTTATCTGGGCGGACAACTTGCCAGCCTTCCACAGATCAGTAATCAGTAATAGCGGCCTGTGTCAAACCGCACGCCGTAGTGGGTAACCGTCATGAATCCTCATCTGAAATACAAGACCGTCCAGAGCTACTCGTGGACACGAGTCGACATGCTGATCCTGGTTTACGATCAGGCCGTTTCGGCACTCCATGAAGGAGCCAGTCTTATTGAGCAGAACCGCAGTGCGGAGTTGCCGGCCGTCAAACTACGTGCGATGAAAACCCTGCTGGCGATCGCCGAAGGCCTGAATCTGCAGCGCGGTGAACTTCCGATTCAGGTTCTTCGCCTTGTCGTGTTCGCCCTCGATCAGATTCGCATCGAATCCGCCGAAGCCTGGCGATCTGCGGAATCCGTCATCAGTACTCTGCGAGCGGGCTTTCTGGAGATTCAGGATGAAGCTCGCAAAGACGAATATGAGGGACGAATCCCAGCCCTTAATGCCGTGCACTGAGATCTCTCTACTTGGAATGTTCGGACTCATCTTTGTTCATTTTCTCTCTGAGTTGGCCGCTTTCTTTGATCGGCTCCGATGATTAGACTCCTCGAGAATGCGGCCTCGCGTCCGACCATTGGGTTTGGAACCGATCAGAAAGAGTCGCTGGTGTTTCTCTCAGTCTGAACATGCACGACTTTGAATCCGCTTCCGGCCCTTCGATTTCTTCCGCAGTCGTCGACTATCCCGCACGTGACATGACGATCACTGTCGGCGCTGGAATTTCGTTTGGCGTTCTGCAGACAATCCTTCAGGAAGAGAACCAGCAATTGCCAATTGACGTGGCTGACGAAAAAACTCCGCTGGGAGAACTGGTCGCCCATGACATCTGCGGCCCTCGACAGTTTGGCTATGGTTCCCTGCGGGATTACGTTATTGGCGTGGAAGCGGTCGATGGCAAGGGGCGAGTCTTCCATGCCGGTGGACGTGTCGTCAAGAATGTTGCCGGTTACGACCTGTGTCGACTGCTGGTCGGCTCACGAAGTCAATTGGGCACAATTACTCAACTAACATTCAAACTGAAACCGCTTCCCGCACAACAATCAATCGTTGCGGCTGGATTCCGCTCTCTGCGTGATCTGGAATCGGCTCTGGAACGACTCAACCTGACCGCGACGACGCCCGTCATTCTTGACGTGCTGGGTCGTTCGGCGACATCAAGACTGCTGGCAACATCAATGCCGGAACTTGCTGAATCAACTCAGGGCAAAGATGCCGCGGCGTTGCTGGTCCTTGGTTTTGAAGGTCCACTCGCCGCATGTCAGTGGCAGAACAAGACGTTGCAGGAAGAACTTGCCGGCACGGCCGTCTGGTGCCATCTTGCCAGTGGTGACAACGTATTTCCGCTCTATTGTCGAGCAGCCCAATGTGCTGCAACGGGAGACAATGATGATCAGTGGCTGGCAAAGCTCATCACTTTGCCATCTCGAATCGTCTCTTGTCTGAGCGTTCTTCAGGAGGCCGGCTGTGAAGTCTTCGGCCGCGCGGGAAACGGCATTCTCTTCGTTCGTCAGGCGAGACAACTCTCTGCTCTGCAGCCACCTGATGAAGCTCTGGCCGCTTCGATCCTGAGTTCACTGGTCGCGGACGGAATTGGTTCCTTCGAAATGCTTCGCTCAACAACCGCACGGTCGACGATCTCGGCCGCCCCGATTCGAACAATCTCGAAACAATTGAGCGAACTGCTGGGCGGACAAAAACCGGCCTGATCAGCACACGGCGGCGGGCGCGATCAAGACCACTCAAACGCTGGCTCTGCAACCGGAAAAGCGTTCCCCGTCGCGGGCCCAGCGGGCAAAATCTCGTTTGCAGGAACCTTGGCCGATGGCTCAACACGGTTCGGCGGCATCTGTGGCCTTTCAGGAAACGAGCAAACCAGCCAAATCTCCAGGAATTCCGGACTTCCGAGCCGTCGACGGGTGTCACCGATGGAGAACGCTCGCCTCGGACGGTATCGTGAGTGAACTCTTTTGGCTGCGGCGATCGACACTCCTGTGCGTCAGGGTGGATTTCTCACAGCCAAATTAACGCTTCTGGCGTCTTGTTGGCTGTTATCGCCCTTCGATTTTGTCGTCTGGATGTGGTTATTTTCTCATGGCTGAACTGACTGGACCCGATTTTTCGAAGAATGAACTGATCCCGGCAATTGCACAGGATTCCGCTACGGGCGACGTCCTGATGATGGCCTGGATGAATAAAGAATCTTACGAGGAAACTTTGCGAACGGGTCGCGTCTGTTACTACAGCCGCAGCCGCAAAAAGCTCTGGCGAAAGGGCGAGGAAAGCGGCAACATTCAGGAGCTACATGCCATCTATTTTGACTGCGATGGAGACACGCTGCTGGTCAAAGTGAATCAGATCGGTGGCGCGGCCTGTCACGAAGGATTCCGCAGTTGTTTCTTCCGCAAAATCGACCCCGCAACTCAGCAGTTTGCCGTTGAGGGAGACCGTGTGTTTGATCCTCATGCGGTCTACAAAAAGTAACAGATCTTCCCGCAAGCCCATAGCGAACAAATCTTCTGCACTGATCCGGGCTCCGCGTTTCTCGAATTCATTTGATGACGAAGGTTTAGACGAATGTCTGGTCGAGTACTAAAATTGGGCATCCCCGCAGGCAGCCTGCAGGAATCAACTGCCGCACTGTTCAGCCGCGCGGGTTACAACATCAAGTTTGCCTCGCGATCGTATTTTCCAACGGTCGATGATCCGGAAATTGAATGCATGCTGATCCGCGCTCAGGAAATGGCGCGTTACGTTGAGAACGGGATTCTTGACGCAGGTATCACTGGCTATGACTGGATCCTCGAAACCAACGCCGACGTTCATCAAGTTTGCGAACTCGTATTTTCGAAAGTCAGTCGGCGGCCAGTCCGCTGGGTTCTGTGTGTGCCGGAAGATTCACCGATCAAGACGGTGAAAGATCTGGAAGGCAAGCGGATTGCCACCGAGGCCGTTGGTCTGACAACTCGATTCCTCGAACGTCACAATGTGAAAGCTCATGTTGAGTTTTCCTGGGGAGCCACGGAAGTAAAACCTCCAAAGCTGGCCGATGCGATTGTGGAAGTGACTGAAACAGGCAACTCTCTCCGTGCCAATAATCTGCGAATCATGGACGAGGTTCTGCAGAGTACGACTCGCTTCATCGCTAATCGGACGTCCTACGCGGACTCATGGATCAAGGCCAAGGTCGATAACATTGCCCTGATGCTGCAGTCGTGCCTTGAGGCCGAAGGCAAGGTCGGGCTGATGATGAATGTTCATCGACAGAATCTGGATGCCGTCCTGAAAATGCTGCCCGCTCTGCAGACACCAACTGTCTCGCATCTGTCCGATCCGGACTGGGTCGCCCTCAACACGATTGTCGACGAAAGCCTGGTCCGAACTATTATCCCGCAGCTTAAGCAGTCGGGAGCCAAAGGCATCGTTGAATATCCAATCAGCAAGATCATTGACTGATCAGAACGAACACGAATTCTCAGCCAACCCAGAACGGTCAGACGCCTCGCTTAATGATGGCCCTGACCGTTTTTCTTTGCTTGCGCGATACTGCAATCGCCCCCTGAGTGCCGGCTTGAATCGCTTCAAAAAAGAAGGCCGCGTTTTACTTTTCGGACGCTTCTTTTTCCGACGCTTCCTTGAGTCGTTCCTGATAGGCCGCGATCGTCCCGGCGGGGTCGGCAGCGAACGCCTGCTGACATCCCTCACAGCACACGAAGTAAGTCTTCCCCTCGTGGCTGACTTTGATTGTGCCCAGCCCGCCGGTCACTATGCATTGTCGCTCGCCCGTATTGCCCCTGGCCAGCCTTGCGCCTGCGCGAGTCAGCCCGATTTCCGAAAGCCGACGATACGAAGCTTGCGGTGTTGGCTTCTCTTCAAACAACATCGCGACACGGATCTCGCTGATGACACGAACCGTGCAGCGTGTTTGAGGCAGCGCGTCGGGAGATGATTCAAACACCCAGGCGACGTCTTTTGTGGGCTTGTCGGAAGTCTTGTGAGCAGTCGACTCATCATTTCGCTTCAACTGAATCGTTTGGCCCCCGGCTGACATCAGATATAGTTCTGGTGTCACGGCATCTTTCGCCACCGAGAACACAACCGACTTATAGTGCTGTCCGGGATCAAAGTTCAGAACCAATCCCGATTGCTTCTCATCAAACTTCCAGGCAGCCTGAGCTTTCTCGGACCAGGCTCCCAAATTCGAACCTCGTCGCGGCTGGCCAACACCTTTCCATTCGCCAACGAGAACTCCGAGCGGCTTCAGGACCTTGACACATGTCTCTCGATGTTGCGGATCAGCGGGGGCCCCGGTGGATTTCTTCTCGGCTATAGGTTGTTCGTCCGAGTTCGTAGCGGCAGCGCTCAACGCCAGAGAAAACCCCAGCACAGCACAGACGGTGATGACAGAAAACGGCGATGGATTTGTCATGAATTGTGCTCGAGCAGAAGTACAGGATCCGGAAGAACAGCGGTAACATCACAAATCGATGCTGCGCCTTTTTAAAAAACACGGGGACCTGTCGGTAGGAGTCACCACAAGTTTCCATTTAGAGTAACGCTGCTGGCCTCGTAATGCATCTGTCGAGAAATTGTCCATGGCTTACCCTCGTATTTCCACATTCAAAACCGCAGCACAGTTCCAGGAACGCCTTCAGGAATTGAATCTCGATCTGCCGTTTGACGATACCGTTCAAAGTGGCCCCAAAAGTATACTCGAGCAACCGCTGAACTCGATCTGTGGTCCCATCGGAAATCGCTGGTGCATTCTGCCGATGGAAGGTTGGGATGGCACTACGGACGGACGTCCAACAGATTTGACGCGACGCAGGTGGAAGAATTTTGGTCTCAGCGGGGCCAAATTGATTTGGGGAGGAGAAGCTGTTGCAGTTCGACCAGATGGTCGAGCAAATCCAAACCAATTGATGATCAACGCTCAGACACTTCCCGATCTGATTGAACTGCGAGAAATCCTTGAGAAAGCTCATCGAGAGAACATCGGCTCGACGGACGATTTACTGATCGGATTGCAGCTCACTCATTCAGGCCGGTTTGCTCGTCCTCTCGACAAAAAGAAACTCGAACCGCAGATCGCCTATCGGCACCCGATTCTGGATGCAAAATTTGGAATCAATGACGACGGCCCCCTGATGAGCGATGATCATCTGCGTCGCCTGATTGACGATTTCATCGCTGCTGCCAAACTGTCTGCAAAGGCCGGATATCGCTGGGTCGACATCAAGCACTGTCACGGATATCTCGGACACGAGTTGCTGTCGGGGTTCGACAGAGCAGGGGACTTCGGCGGCAGCTTTGAAAATCGAACTCGCTTCCTCCGGGAGATAACAGCAGGCATTCGGGCCGAAGCACCCGGACTTGAAATTGGTGTCAGGCTGAGCGTGTATGACTTTGTGCCGTTTCAGCCCGGAACCACAGCGGAACGCACAGGCGTGCCGACAACAACCGATTTGTATCGGTACGCATTTGGCGGCGATGAAACAGGGCAGGGGATTGATCTGAATGAGCCCGTTCGATTCCTTGAACTTCTCAAATCCTTGTCCATTGATCTCGTTTGTTCGACTTGCGGCAGCCCCTACTACAATCCCCACATCCAACGACCAGCCTTGTTTCCGCCCAGCGATGGCTACCAGCCGCCGGAAGATCCTCTGGTCGGGGTCTGCAGACAAATCGTGGCCACAGCAGAATTAAAGAAAAAGGTCCCGGAACTGATCGTCGTGGGGTCCGGTTATTCGTATCTTCAGGAATGGCTGCCGAATGTAGGCCAAGCCGTGATTCGCACCGGAATAGCCGACTCCATCGGGCTTGGACGAATGGTTCTGTCCTATCCGGATCTTCCGGCGGATGTTTCCGCAGGTCGCGAACCAAGCCGAAAAAAAATCTGCCGCACATTCAGCGACTGCACCACCGCACCTCGCAACGGACTTGTCTCGGGCTGCTATCCTCTCGACCCGCACTACAAGGTGATGCCAGAACGAGCCGCATTGCTTGCTCTAAAACAAGCGAACGAATAGCCATATAGTCGCTCTCGCACTTTTCCACAGACGGAATTTGCACTACCTTTCCCATGGTGGTCTGCTCCCCAGAACCTTGATGAACTTTCAGGCTGGCCGGGTTAGACACACGAGACCGTAAAGGATCTGCATGGCCACAGTTCTCGAGATCTGCTGCTATCTGGAAAAACTTGCCCCCACGCACCTCGCGGAGTCATGGGACAATGTCGGACTTCTGCTCGGCCGCAGAAATCGTCCCGTTGAGCGACTCATGACCTGCCTGACACTAACGGCTCCTGTGTCAGCCGAAGCAGTCGAGCGACAGGCTCAGATGATCGTGACTCATCATCCGATACTCTTTCGTGCCACAAAGAAAATCACAGACGCAACAGAAGAAGGGCGAATCCTGCTTCAATTAGCTGAAGCAGGCATTGCGGTCTATAGCCCACACACCGCTTTCGACAGTGCGGAACGCGGCATCAATCAGCAGCTCGCGGAGAATCTGGGACTGCAGCGAATTCAGACACTACGACTCATCGGCGACGCCGCAAACTCTGGAGCCGGCCGCTTCGGAGTGCTGGAGAAACCTTTGGATCGCCAGGTTTTTCTTGAGAAAGTCGCGATGTCAGTGCAATCAAGATCCCTGGAAGTCTGTTGGCATGAAAATCAGACCGTAAAGCGAGTTGCTGTGGCCTGCGGAGCTGCTGCAGAATTCCTTGAGGATGCGATTCGTGCAGGTTGCGACACGTTTCTCACTGGAGAGGCGAGATTTCATTCTGTTCTTGAAGCCCAATCTCGAGGAATCAACCTGATTCTCACAGGTCATTTCGCCAGTGAACGCCCCGGCGTTGAGCAACTAGCGAAGGAGATCGCTCAACAGTTCCCTGAGATCGACTGCTTTCCAGGCGACAGTGATCGTGATCCACTTACACTTTTCACAGCCTGAGCGCACTGTCCGTCTCGTCTCCCAATTATGGAGAAACCGCCTCTCGGATTTCCGGCGGTAAGTAAATCACGAGCGCTCGACTGGAAACAACGAGGATCGGACTGCTCCAATGTCCGCTGACTTCTCTCCCGATCGTCGAAGCCCGAAAAAAGGTCGCAAAAAAGAATGGCCCCAAACTATCGCCCAATCACGGCTGCACCACCAGACTCTGTTGGCCAGGCATTTTTAAGAGCCACATCTTTGAAATGCCCGATGTGCGTAAAGGGGCAGTTGTTTTCAGGCATGCTGCGGATGAACGAAACATGTGACCTGTGTGGATTTCGTTTTGAAAGAGATCCCGGCTATTTTCTTGGGTCAACCTATATCAACTACGGATTGACAACCCTTCTCACAACGTGGACCTACATCATCCTGCACTTCGTAATCGGAATCGGACGCGGGTGGCTTATTCCAGGATTGGCGACATTTTGTGTCATTTTCCCTGTTGTTTTCTTCCGCTATGCCCGATCACTGTGGCTGTGCTTCGACTGTTATTTTGATCCGACAGGGGCACTGGAGCAGCGATCGGAATTGAACCAAGAACAAGATCCTGAAAGCTCAAAAGAAAATTGAGACAGAGGGATTGACAGTTCTCGAGACCCCGATATACTTCCCCCCTCACTGACCGACACCGATGGCAACTGAAAAGAAGCCGGTTGGTTAAAGAGCTTAAAGCTCTTCGATTGGTGATGATCTTTGACAACATGATTGAGTATGTGAGCCTTTGAGTTTTGGCTAACGAATTGTTTGTTCGCCGTCCTGGACCGGGACGGCAAACAGAGATCTTACCTTTTGCTATTAACCGCAGGGAAACCTGCGGTCAGCATATTTTTGAAGGGTTTGATCCTGGCTCAGAATGAACGTTGGCGGCGTGGATTAGGCATGCAAGTCGAGCGCTCATAGCAATATGGGAGCGGCGAACGGCGTAGGAATTCATAGGAACGTACCCTCAGGCCGGGGATAGCTACGGGAAACTGTAGGTAATACCCGATGATCTCTGCGGAGCAAAGGTGTGATTCCGCCCGGGGAGCGGCTTATGTGATATTAGCTAGTTGGTGAGGTAATGGCTCACCAAGGCAAAGATGTCTAGGGGGTGTGAGAGCATGGCCCCCACGACCGGAACTGAGACACTGTCCGGACACCTACGGGTGGCTGCAGTCGAGAATCTTCCGCAATGGACGAAAGTCTGACGGAGCGACGCCGCGTGCGGGATGAAGGCCCTTGGGTTGTAAACCGCTGTCAGAGGGGATGAAATCTTCGGAGGTACTCCTCCGAAGTTGACAGAGCCTCAAAGGAAGCACGGGCTAAGTACGTGCCAGCAGCCGCGGTAACACGTACTGTGCGAACGTTATTCGGAATCACTGGGCTTAAAGGGTGCGTAG
>CAMAXD010000164.1 GCA_945861975.1 Candidatus Kuenenia stuttgartensis
CTTTCGCCCTTTGAACCACTCCAGCGCGGTGCCCATCAGTTTCCAGATGCTGAGGCCGAAGATGCGTTCGTGCTGGCGCGCATTCCACAGAGCGGCACCGACGTGATCGGCGATCAGTTCTGCACGCTGTTCCAGTTGCGGCAGCGGCTCCGATTCCGCAATCTGCTCGATCACGATACAGCCCATGGCCTTGATTCGCTTCTTTTTGCGATCGCGGTCGGCTTCCTCGCCCTGCTTTCGCACCAGGTCTTCCGTTTCGAAAGTTGGCACCATCATGACCATGCGCGAGCCGCTCTCCTGCACAAAAGCAGCCAGCGGTTCTTCAATCTGCGGCGCAAGACCATCCACCTTGCCGGTGTAAGTCAGCGTTTCGCCCATATCGATCACGCGCGACGCCAACTTGTTCATGGCGGCAATCAGATTCGCACGAGGATTCACGCTGCTCTGACCACTGACCGCGCGAACTCGCACGCTGCGACCTTTGCGAGTCACAACGCTGACACGATCGGCGCCCAGCAGCGATCGAGCATCACTGGCTGCTGCATCAGCCACTTCCCGCTCAACCAGTGATCGCTGAAGTCGCAGTGAGAATTGTTCAAAGTCTGTCCAGAACTGATTCTTCAAATCCGCCTGATCGCCCAGGTTGCGACGCTTTCCTTCGATGAATCGCGACCCATAGCCGCACATCTGTTCCAGGAACTGCATATAGCCCGATTGAGCTTTGATCGGAACGTCCGGTCGCTGGAATAACTCGACAACGCCGACACATTTCTTTTCTTTGTGCAGAGCAGACAGCACCAGAACATGCTCAGTCGGAAGCTGCGCTTCGCCACCGTGAGTCAACGTGCGAGCTTCACCCGTCTGCAGAACATCGACGATCAGCTTTTCGTTCATCGCCAGCGCGCCGGGGCGTTCGCGAAGTCCAGTTTGGTCCAAATTCACCTGCGCCATGAGGCCCAGACGATTAGATTCATCAACCAGCCAGACAGCTCCCGCACGAGCACCGATCGCGGTCACAACGCGGACCAGAAACTCCTGAAAAAACAACGGAGGAGCAAGATCCTGACCGGACATCTGCTCAATCTCGCGAGCGAGCTGCATCACCCGCTCACGGACTTTTTTCAGATTTTCGTCGGAAGGAACGGGCTCAGTCATAAGATTTCCGATGCACTCAGGGGTGCCAAATTCGTCAGGATTCTGATTCGGGCGTGGGTATTAGATCACGTTGCCTGCCCGCGCAGAGTGAACAATGTACGTAAATCCAGGGACATTTCAGCGCTGTGGTGACGCAAAAACGGGGTTAGTCCAACACCGTTTGCCCGAATCGCCGTACCTGCGGAATTGTTTACGTATCCGGAAAGGCGGTCAAGACCGGCCTCAATTCCTCCGCGAACGTGGCGGAGGCAATTTCTCCCAGGGGAATATGCGTGAGATAGGCAGATTTTCGGCCATTGTGCCAATCTGGGCTTGAGCATTGAATTGGGCCGCTCTCATTGAAGTCTCAAAACGACTGCTCAGCTTTCATGAACAGTCGTGGATTTCGTTTCCCGCCTGTGCTTTGAATCGGTCCATTGCCAATAAAACACGCGGTTTCGCTGCGGAGTTTGTGCGAAGTCCTGCGAGCACTTGTCGGGGAAGGTGTTGTGAACGCCTGATCGGCATCTGGCGGATGTCACTCAGCAACTGTTGATCGCGATCGCGAAGTCTGTCGATGGCTGGAAGGCGGACGGAAAGACGGCCTCATTTCGACGGTGGCTTGGTTGTGTGGCTCGTAACGTCGTCATCAAGTTCATGGTGAGAGAACGAAAACAAATCACGGGTCAGGGAGGATCTGATTTTTTGACAGCCCTGGAAGCCACCGTCGACCCATCGACCGATGCGGAGTTAATTCGTCAGTACGAGCAGGAACTGACTCTATGGGCCGTCGAGCGAGTGCGTTCGGAATTCCGCGAATCATCGTGGCGAGCATTCTGGGAAACTGAAGTCGTCGGCCGTTCAATCGCTGAGGTTGCGAAAGAGCTTGGCGTGAGTGTTGGCAGTGCCTCCATGTCTCGCAGTCGAATCTTTGCTCGAATCCGCGCGGTGATTGAGGAGGTGTTGGATGAGGAATGACCAGGATTCTTCCCGGCGAGCGGCAGGCGTCATCCCTCCGAGTGCGTTTTCGCTTGAACGATTTATTTCACCACAGAGAGCACAGAGGAGAATCGCAGAGGAATCAAGAGGGTACCGCAAATTCGGAAAGACCATGATCGAAGTTGAAATGGAGGATCGCGAGAGATGCAGTCTCGGGCCAGTATCCGAGAGAAAGTTAAGACCCAAAGCGTCAGCGAGGGATGTTGCGTGCATAACACAGGCAAAGTTTTCCCTCACTGACGTTTCGGGTTGTGAAAAACTCTTTAATCAGCACTGAGATAAACCCGGTGGCGAAAATGCACATATGCTGTTTGCGGACTATTCTCTGACTCCGTATTTCCCACCATCAGCGATCTGCAACGTCATTCAACATAATAGAAACCACGTGACTCAACTTCGATCGCATCACCTATTCCATACGCCCATCGTCGAGCAGTTCTTCCAGCTGGCGCAGGGATCGAGTCAGCATGACTCGAATCGCACCGTCGGATTTACCGAGCTTGTCGGCGATTTCCTTTGATGGCAGATTCTCCACATAGCGCATGCGGAGGGCGTCCTGCTGTTCCTGAGTGAGCTGCTGCATCGCGATCATCAGCCGTTCTTCGCGACGATTGCGAGCAAACGCCTGGCTGGCTGAAGTGATGCTCGCGATGAGCAGATCGATCAATCCGGGACTGGAGTCCGTTGCTCCGCTCAGCGGCACGCCTTTATCGGCCGCTCGCTTTTGAGCCGCATGATGGCGATGAGCATCCACGATCTTTCGTTCGAGCACCTGATGCACCCACGGCATCGGATCCAGTAGCTTGCAGTCGATCTCTGTGAAAGTTTTCAGGCAATAGGTAATCGCCTCCTGCATCACATCGTCTGGTTCGACGCTGCGTTTCAGCATATCACTCATCTTGCGAGAAGCGGTGGCCAGCAACTGCCCGCGATATCGCTCCATCAGTTCTGCCAGAGCATTCTGATCACCTGTCCGAATCCTGCGAATCAGATTATCGTCTTCAGTAGCCATGGAGTTTAGTCGGCCTGTAGAACTTCGATGCGTGACCATGCGAGCCCGTAGGCTACTCATTGGCACCGCCAACAACAATAGACTGCTCAGCTCCTGCGAAGTTTCTTCAGGCTGTCGATATCAATCCAGGTAGAACCCAGTTTCAGTGCTTGATCGGCTCCCATAGCGGAGGCATTGAACAGAATTCATTTCTCAAGGCTCGCAGCTTCCAGCGGACGTTCATAGACCAACCCATCGCTGAACTTGTGAGAGTTCAGGCCCCTCCGAATTCTCACGAATCCAGCGACAATTGCCGCAGAGCGGCATTTGATGGATAGCCCGGCCGTTCAAGGACGGGCTTGCTTGCGGCTCTAAATCAGTCCGTGCAAAGGTCCGCCAGGAGCCGCCAACTTGTCGACTCGCTGAGTAATCTCAAGGTCAGTCTCCAAAGGCGGAGCCATATGCGGTTTAACTCGGGCGTCGATCACAAGCGAACTGCGGCAGCCCCAGTGTTTTGCTTCTGTGAATGAGTGAACTCCGTAAATGTCCGACGCAGGATTGCTTCGCGTAAACGTCATCCACAGGAAATTATTGAGCGTCTTCGCACAGAACTCACTGTCGTCCACAACAACGATTAATGGCCAGCCGTTGAGAGTCGAAGTATTGGCCTCGGAGAGTTCTCTACAGAATCGCTCGACCTGGCCATCATCCTCGTACGGCTTCCCGTTGTGTTTTGGCCCCTGAATGGCCATGATCCCCGGCATGCAGATATGAGGCTTAGAAAACCCACCCGGCAATTTCAGGTCGGAAGAAATGTTCGTCGCCAGCGTTCGTTTTGCATTGCCTGCGGCTGCGATCACAAGTTTTGAACCGGCATTCAATCCGCTGCCAGTGTAGTCCAGAGTATCCATCGTTGTTCGCGTCTGAAAATGCAGATCGCGAGTCCAGTCGACTCGCTGCAGCAGATGCTGCAGGAACTCTCCGATATCGTGTATGTCCAGTTTCGGATTGTCTTCTTTCGCGACGATCAGCAGATACTTAGCGAGCGACAATTGCCCCTGCCCAAGGATCGCATTCGCATTCGTCAGCAGTTCCTGAGGCTGTCGTTCTGAAGCATACGGCACGTAGCGTTCGCTGCCGATCGCCAGAAGCAACGGATGAACTCCGGCTGCATCCACCGCATGCACGGCATGAACACCGGGCAGCACTGCCGGAATCGCGGGGCCCGTGAGATCATGAATCAACGCCCCAAAGATGGTGTCTTCCTGTGGCGGACGCCCAACCACTGTGAATGGCCAAATGGCATCTTTGCGATGATACACCGCGTCAACATTCACAACGGGAAAATCGTGTGTCAGGCTATAGTAGCCGAGATGATCGCCAAAAGGTCCCTCTGGTAAACGACGATCCGGATCAATCGTACCGCTGATGCAGAAATCTGCTTCTGCACAGATCATGGGATTGGCTCCCTGACGCACCATCCTCATCGCATGACGAGACAGCGCACCGGCAAAGGCGACTTCTGGGATTCCGTCCGGCAAAGGCATCACGGCGGCCACGGCCATTGATGGTGGGCCACCAACCAGGATGTTGACTCGCAGAGGCTGACCCCTGGCAATCGCTGCCGCATGATGAAAACCAATACTGCGATGAATCTGATAATGTAGCCCGACTTCTTTGTTGGGCTGATACTGATTGCCACTGATCTGCACGCGATACATTCCCAGATTGGAATGGATGTAGCCAGGACGATCCGGATGCTCAGAATACACTTCAGGCAACGTCACGAATGCTCCGCCATCTTTGGGCCAACACTTCAACTGAGGCAGTTCCTGCAGAGTCGTCCGGCATTCCATCACCGGACCACTGCTGCGAGTCGCACAACGCATGGAGATCAGCGTTCGCAGGGCTCCGGGAATATGCCCCGGATGCTTTAACAGCCAGGTTGGGTCCTTCTTTAACTGAACGAGTGTCTCGACACCTTTCAACGCATCTCGAAAAATGAAACGCGCGCGTTCGATTGTCCCGAACAGATTGCTGACCATCGGGAAGCGACAGCCCGCGACATTCTCAAACAGAATCGCCGGGCCACCACGTTCACAGACTCGGCGATGAATCTCAGCCGCTTCCAGATTCGCACTCACTTCGCACTTCAGACGAATGAGTTGCCCGTGACGTTCCAGATCACGAACGCATTCCTGAAGGTTGCGGTAACCCATGAAGATCGACTCCGAAGACACTGACTTGGATTGAGGCAAAAGCGAGATATCATGCGAATGATGGCCAGATGAATCGCAATCCTCCCTTCTGGCTGCATGATATGCCATCCAGGGCAGTTGACCACCCGGGGACCGGGCTGCGCGAGCGCTGCTTCTCGCGAATATGCGATTGTTTCGCCGATCTTATCTGTAAATAGAATGATTGTTTCATGGCTTCCCCGCGGAAAAAATCCGTTCCCACTCCCGAAGCAACCGTCCCGATTCCGGAAGAGTGGCTGGGGAAAATCCATCAGGGCGATTGCGTTCAGACCCTGTCTCAGATCCCGGATGGCTGCGTGCATCTGGCGTTCGCAGATCCGCCGTTCAACATCGGTTACGAATACGACGAGTATGACGATCGGCTCGACAGCGAAAAATACATCGAATGGTCAAGGGCCTGGATGGCTCAGATTCATCGAGTTCTAAGTCCTGTCGGTGCGTTCTGGCTGGCGATTGGCGATGAGTATGCAGCGGAGTTGAAGATTGAAGCGCAGAAGCTGGGATTCATCTGCCGGAGTTGGGTCGTTTGGTACTATACGTTCGGAGTGAACTGCAAGATGAAGTTTACTCGATCTCACGCTCACATTTTCCATTTCGTTCGCCATCCGGATTGTTTCACCTTCAACGGCGATGACATCCGAGTTCCCTCCGCGCGGCAGCTGGTTTACAATGATAAGCGAGCCGATAGCAAAGGTCGACTTCCCGACGACACCTGGATTCTGCGTCCTCAGGATTGCCCCGAAGGATTCAACGCCGATGAAGACACCTGGTATTTTCCTCGCGTGGCCGGTACGTTCAAAGAGCGTGCTGGGTTCCATGGATGTCAAATGCCCGAGCAACTGCTGGGACGCATCATTCGCGTCTGTTCCAACGAAGGCGAAGTCGTGCTGGATCCATTTTCAGGAAGTGCGACCACGATCGCCGTCGCCAAGAAACTGAATCGGCGATTTCTGGCGTGCGAGTTATCAAAAGAGTACGTCGCAATGGGAACTCAGCGACTGGCCGGCATCTCCATTGGAAACAAACTGGACGGTGCTCCGGAACCCAAAGTCAGTGCTCCGTCGACAGCCGAAGGGAAACCACTTTCAGCAAAAAAGAAAAAGCCCGCTCCGCCGCAGCGGTCACTGCTGCCCGAGTAAGCAGTGGAAAGTTAACTCCGGAACGCTGCGGTTGCTTGAACACTCAGCCATGCGGTTCATTCCCGAGATGCGGTTCCTCTCGGGTCCAGTCAGCGGAGCGTCCATGAAAAAAGCCCGAGCTGCAGAAGCAGTCGGGCTTTTGAGATGCGTGTGGTTTATTGAGAACTAGTTAGCAGCAGGATCAGCAATCGGTGCGATTGGCTTACCGGCTTCGACTGGAGTTCCCGCACAGTTGCCGGTTCCGCAGTTGCCCATGATTCCGTTTGCCCCTGGAGCACACGTTGAGGTGCAGCAGACCGTTTCAGGAATCAGCACGCATCGAGTGTACGGCACCTGACGCATCACCTGACGAGCCACCATTCGAGTGCAGGTGACAGGAACTTCTTTTGACACCTGTCGACAAACTCGGCGAGTCGTCGTGTAAGGAACCTGACGATTCACGCAGTAAGGAACTTTGCGAGTACAGGTTTCACTGACCATCTTGCAGACCGAATACTGAATCTCGCGAGTCTTCTGTTCTGAAACCATCTTGCAGACCTGATAAGGAATCTGCTGTGTCTTCGTTTCGCACTCCATCCGGCATACTCGGTATGGAATCTTCTGGACCACTTCTTTGCACACCATCCGAGTGACCTGTACTGGAACGGTCTTGACAACAACTTCAGGAACATAGCGAGTGACCTGAACCGGGCATTGCTGTCGCACAACCTGTGGAACCATGACGGTATAAGGAACCTGCTCCTGAACAACCTGCGGGCACCAAACGCGGCGACAGACCTGACGAGGTGGGCACTGAGTCATGCAGACCTGAGGGCCACAGGGACCGCAGACAACTCGACGAATTCGAGGGCCGGGAATGCACTGAGTCTGCGTCACCCACTGACCAACATTACGTTGAACGCAGCGCGTGCGAGTTTCTGGACGCATGACGGTGTAGCAGCGTTCCTGCTGAATGGTGTCCGTCACGCACTTCATAACAGTCTGGCGACATTCCTGCTGAATGGTTTCACAGACTGGCTGCTGAATCGTGTAACGGCACTCACGAACCTGTTCTTCCCAGACAGGACGCTGAACAGTGTAGTTGCAGGTGCGATAGAGCGTTTCCACAACAGGTCGCTGAACGCAATAGGTTTCCTGGCGGACAGCGGTTTCGGTGACCGGACGACAAACTGTGTACGCTTCTTCGCGGCAAGCTGTTTCAGTCACTGTGCGATAGCAGGTCTGCTGCACGTCTTCGAAAACGTTCTCGCAAACAGTGCGAGTCGAGGTGTATTCCTGTGGCTCATAAACTGTTTCACAGACCGTGCGATAACAGGTCTCAGTCGCGACACGGCATGTCGTGTAGCACGAAGCCGGAGCACACGCGACGGTTGGACAACAGTTATACGAAGGAACGCCACACAATCCCGCAAAGCCAAAGCCCGGGAATGAAACAACAGCAGCGATGGCTGCAAGAATGCTTTTGAAACACATGACGATAGAACTCCGAAATATCCGGAGAGCCGCGCGTCCGTTCGCAGACTTCTCAGTTGTTTGACTCCACCCGATTCGACAATTCGATCGGGCTCATGCCACCAGCAAACAGGTTACCCATACCGGATTCCACGACTCAAAGGCAAACCCTTCCCAATGTCGTTTTCTTTCCCGAAAGGCAGCAGATGTCCGGCTGGTGAAGAAGAATATGCTCGGGGAAATGCAAGATGCTGGCAAACTGCAGTAAATGGGGTATTTTTCGAGGTGCAAAAAATCGACAAGTCCTCCAGAGTCCTACTTTTAAACCGGGCTGTTGCTTGATCAAAGCTCCGGTCTGTGACGGAGTGATGACGTTCGGCAACATCCGTTTCCGCAACTGTCAACAAAAACAGCCAAATCTGCTCAATTCCGGGCCTATCTTTAGAAGTGGGACACTTCGTGAGGTCCCCCAGAGACATTCTGCGTCAACGCCCCCGGGACTTAGCCACCCATGCTGCACCCCAATTCAGACCGTCAGGCCACTCTGATCGTTTCTCGGCAGCCCTCCGGTTCAATCACCGTCACCGGAAAATCTTTGGCATCATTGGGTTACCACTATTCCGGATCCGGCGTCAGCGACGGCGAGGGCGTCTGGGCCGAATGGAATTGGGATGGTCGCAAGCTGACTGTCCGCAACGACCGTTTTGGCTTTCTGCCAGTCTACTACGCTCAACTCCCATCCGGTTTTGGTGTCAGCACATCGGCTCTCGAACTGATTCGAGCGGGCGCGTCGACGGACCTGGATGATGCCGCTGTCGCTGTCTTTGTGCGACTGGGTTACTACATTGGCAACGACACTCCTTTCAAGGCAGTTGGTCTGCTTCCGGCCGGAAGCGAACTGACATGGTCGGACGGAACTCCTTCGATTCGAACATTGGCACCACCGATCTCCGAGACGGTTTCGACGCTCAGCCGGGAACAAGCCGTTCATGAATACGGCGTGCGTTTTCAGGAAGTCGTCGAAGCGATGGTTCCGGCGGCCTCCGAACGGATGTGCGTGCCTCTTTCTGCCGGACGCGACTCACGCCACATTCTCTACGCGCTCGTGCGAGCAGGCCGAAATCCGTCCATGGTCGTGACAGCTCGATCGGCACCGCCCCGGCCAAGCACTGACGCTCAAATCGCCGCAAAGATCACGGCCGCTCTGAAACTACCGCATACGATTATCGAACAATCGGAAGATCGATTTGCTGACGAAATGCAGAAGGATCTGCTCACCAGCTTCTGCGCCGATGAGCATGCTCAAATGGTGCCCGTCGCCCGCTGGCTTGATGACCAGAAGTTCGCGGCTTCGTGGGATGGCATCGCCGGCGACATTTTTTCCTGCGGCGTTTACAACGACAACAAGATGCTGGATCAGTTTCGTAAACGTGAGCTGGCAGAATTATCCGGCTGGCTGCTGGCGGACGATGGCTATCTGACAACGAGCCTGACGCCGACCTATCGTGAACGCTGGAATCGAGATCTCGCGGTGACTCGACTGTCGCGTGAGCTGGATCAATATGCGGACCTGCCGAATCCTGCGGCTCCGTTCTTCTTTTACAACCGTGTTCGTCGAGAACTCGCTCTGTGTCCTTATGGTATGCTTAACCAGCAGACCCAGATACTGGCTCCTTATCTGAGCCATGCGATCTTCGACCTGCTGATCAATCTGCCGTTCGATTACTTCCGTGGACGACTGTTCCACAGTGAAGCGATCGATCAGTTCTATCCCGAGCTGCCTCAGGTCGAGTATGTGTCCACGTCGACCGGCTTTGTGCCCGAGAAGCGATCAAAGATCTGGAGATTCGCAAAGAGCATGAGTTTGATGGCAATTCAGGGGAACGCTTCGCAGTCCTGCATTAGACGCGGTTTTCTTTTGCCGCGTCTGGCAAAAGCGATGGTCAATCGTGAATTCGGTACAGAGGTCCCTGCACTGTTTTCACGCATTCTGGTCATGCTGCACCTTGAAGAATCCCTGGCCCTCTCCTCAGGAATTTGAAAGGTCAACTCGATGCAGAATGCTGAAACATCAGCGATCGCCATTAAGCCAGCTGCTATTCAGCATTTTCTGTTCGGACCACGAGAATGAATTTCCCAGGTTTACGACAACTTGAAGAACGCTCGACCGGCATGTCGTTATCGATGACCGACACGTCATCCCCGTCAACGCAGAGGGAACGGCCGTTGATCAGCATCATTATGCCGGTCTACAACGGCGATAGGTTCATCCTGGATGCTATCGAATCTGTTTTCGCTCAGACCGTAACGGATTTCGAACTCATTGTCGTCGACGATGGTTCAACGGATGCGACTCTCGTGATTCTGGAAACCTATGGCGATCGCCTGACGATTCTTCAGCAGCAGAACTCTGGTCACGCTGCCGCTCGTAACGCGGCCGCAAAGATCTCTCGCGGTCAGTGGATCGCGATGATCGATGCGGATGATCTGTGGCATCCTGAAAAGCTGGCTCACCAACTGGCTATTTCCGGCGATGCCGATTTGATTTATACCGCAGCCCTGAATTTCGAAGACTCATCCCGCGTCGATCATACGACATTCGCGGATGGCCACTGTCACAACGGCGATGTGTTCAATCAGCTCCTGCTTGACAACTTTATTACTCATTCCAGCATCCTGATGAAACGCGATGCGTTTCTGCAGGCAGGCGGCTATGACGAATCGCTGAAGACAACCTGCGACTGGGATCTGTGGCTCAGAATGTCGGCCTCCGGATGCCGTTTCCAGGGAACGCCTGCTCCGCTCACTCATTATCGCTGGCGAGCGACCTCAAATTCTCGCAACCACGATCGTACCTGCCGCGACCGATTGAGTGTCCTGAAGAATGCTCTTCGCTCCCAACGTGCCCGCCTCACATCATTGCTGGTTCGACAGACAGCGATTGCTCGAGTCTGGCAGACATCGGCCTGGTTTGTCGCGGAGAAAGATGACCGGAAGGCACTGAACTGGTACCTGCGTTCCGTCGTGCATCGCCCCTACAGCATTCGAGGCTGGAAAGAGGTGACTCGCTGCTGCCTGCATCTTTGCGGAATCAGCCGCCGCCGAATCAAGCGAATGTTGAAGTGTAAGGGCTGAGAGAATTTCTGCGATGAGTTCAAACGGAAAAACGCGGCAGTGCTTTTCGCATTCTGCCGCGTTTTCGTTTTGAGTTTATCGACTCTGTGAAGCTACTGCTTTCTTGCAGCATTCGGGTCGGTGTAGATTGTCAGCTTGACTTTCATACCCGGCTTTAATGGAGTTCCCGCAGCAGGCTCCTGTGACTTCACCGTGAAAACGTCATTGGCATTCTTTGCAGCAGGACCAGCTTCCAACACGATCTGGTTCGCGGCCGCATCGCCTTTGAATCGCTTCAATCCCTGACGCTCCAACTGCTTCACGGCATCGTTGTGGTTCAGCCCGCTGACGTTAACCAGAGCGGCCTCACCGTCCCCAATCGGAGGCTTCGCGGCATTTTCAGCCATTTCGCCCGGCCGTTCTTCCCCCACAACCTGCACCTGAAAGTCACGCAGGTCTGGAGTAAACCGTGTCTTTGCATTAGCGTTGATCCATGATCCGATCCAGCCTTCACCGTTCTTCATAAAATCCTGGAACCGGTAGACAGTAATCTTTGTGCCTGCAGGATCCAGCAACTGCACTGCCGTCGGCAGAAATTCTTTCAGGTCCAGAATCACATCGGCCTGTCGCCAGTTCGTCGCGTCTTGCGGCAATCGCGGATAAATCGTCAACTTGGCTTTACCGGACTTCGGGTCGAACTGTCCATTCGTAAAGAAGATCGTAAAGCGATGCTTCGCCTTTTCCGGAGGCATTCCAAACAGGAACGGCAGCGGACTGTCCATGATATTTTTGCCCTGCATATCGGCGGGCAACTGAGCGACAATCGCTTCGCTCTTCTCCATGTCCATGCTGTACACTCGCTGACCATCGCAGCTCCAGCGTTCAGGCTGCTCCAGGACGAGCGTATAGGGCTTGCCGTTCTTGCCGACACGCACTGAGGGTTTCCGCCCTTCCGCTTTGGCTTTCATGACTTCCTGTTCGCGAGCAGCGACGAGCTGTGGCGTGACTGCGACGGGAGAAATATCCAGTCGACCCTTGTCAGCTTT
>CAMAXD010000165.1 GCA_945861975.1 Candidatus Kuenenia stuttgartensis
CCGCCACGAAATACCTGGATCAACTTCGAGCGACCGGCATCGATGTTCGGACGGATGATATCGGGGCTTATGTCACTGATGAAAGTCTCGGGGATCTCGAACGCCAGAATCTCCTGCGACCGTTGCTTAATGACCGTCAGGAGAATGGGCGGTCCTACCTCAACACGCAATACCTTGAAAGTGTTTTTGGTGGTTCAGAAAGGCTGAACCCGCGTACTGAACCGTTACTGTCGTTTGGTGAGCAACTCCTGCTGCCCGAAGATGTCGAAATGGTTCCGACGTGGGTCATCGGACTAATTCTGTCTGGATACGTTTTAACCATCGGACCCGTTGATTATTTCGTGCTGGGCTGGCTGAGACTGCGAAAGTACACGTGGGTTGTTTTCCCGATCGTCACGGTATGCTTTACCTTTCTGACGATCGCGGTCGCGCATGACTATATGAGCAGTGAAGATACCGGCGGACGACTTGTGATTACCGATGTTGTGGACAACGGAATTCCTGCGCGTCAAACAGTTCTGGAGACTTTGTTCCTCGGAGGAAAAACCGAGATTACAACCAACAACAAATCTCAACTCGTGGTCCAGGCGGAGGATTCCTTCACGGCTGCAGACTCGCAGAACATATACGGCAACGGGCCTGCACGGGAGTCCGATACTCCACTGAATTACTCCGGACACTTTCCTCAGAACTACACAATCCGTCAGGAGGTACAGCAGTGGTCACCGGTTTCACTTCGTATGTTGTCGCTTGAGCCTGAAGGTGTCAAACTTCCTTCGATCGATTGGAGTGACTCAACATTGGTGACGACACCCGAGGGAAATATTCGACTGAGAGCCGCTTTGCGTAAAAATCAGATCCCGATCCATTCTGCGGTGATCTTCCACAACGGGACTCAGCAGGCACTTTTGGGACAGTTGCCTCCGGCCTTTGAAGCTGGTTCGGGACAACAAATCGGAATGATCGGAGATAACATCCCCGGCAGTCGTACTCTCGCGATTCAACAACTGCTGTCCTATATCCCGACCGCTTCTAACAATACAGGACTGTTCCGCATCGTTAGCCAGATCGCTCCACAGGGAGCAGGGTCTCTTGAAGACCTCGCCTTCTGGGATTCCTCAGATCCCCGGCAATGGGCACTCGTCATCATGACGACGGATGGTGATGAGTTTCAGGTCTATCGAAAGCTGTATCACGTGGACTAATCATGCGAGCAGCAAAACCTCTCGCACGACTAATCTATGAGCCATCATGATCGGCTCCACGGATGGCCTCGTCAGTTCAACGCTACCAGTCATCTCGGGATCGATTACCAAATTCGCCCCCATTTCGCTCACGCCAAGTTGCTGCGGGAACTTCAGGAACCTGTTGCGCTTTGACTCCGAGCAATCGATATTGTTGCATCTGAGTCAGGCCGCTAAACTACATCAGTAGTATTGCGGGGCAGACGCGGAAGACAGGGTTTCCCTGCAGAGTTGGCGAATGCTGCCTTTCGCTGCGGCCCATTCAGCGGCCGCCTTCTACATTGCGGATCGCAGTGATTTTTGAAGACCTGAAGGAACGGGTTATGATTGCAGAAAGAATGGCTCGTGACGGAGCATGGCTGTTTCGACACCGCGGGATTTTGCCGTTGTTTCTGTTGATTCCAGGGTTATGGAGCCTAAGCCATTTTCAGTATTTTGCTGACAGCCACTCGGTTCAGCATGTCTGGGACTGGATCTGCCTGAGTGTTTCCGTATTCGGTCTTATCATTCGTGCAACGACCGTGGGCTTCGTTGATAATGGTACTTCAGGGCGCAACACCGCCTGTCAAATTGCGACGGAACTCAATACCACTGGCTGGTATTCCGTAGTGCGTAACCCTTTGTATCTGGGCAATTTTCTGGTCACGATGGGCATCATCATGGTGCCCGCCGACTTGTCCCTGATTGCTATCACGGGATGCCTGTTCTGGATCTATTACGAACGTATCATCTCGGCCGAAGAAGAGTTTTTGAGCCAGAAATTTGGAAAAGCTTATGGCGCATGGGCGAGTGCCACGCCCGTATTTATACCTCGCCTGTCGGGCTGGGTGGCTCCTTCCCGGTCGTTTCGAATGCGAATGGTTTTGCGGCGTGAGTACTGTGCCGTGCTCCTGATTGGCATCGCGTTTCTGTTGCTGAATTTTCTGGAACACGTCGTCGCCGAGCAAAGGTACTACGTGGACTCCGCGTGGGTTATTTTCTTCGGTTGTACGTTGAGCATTTTTCTGACACTCAGGACTTTGAAGAAGAAAACCACAATCCTGAATCCTCGTTGAGGAAGGCAATCTTTTGTCGATCAGGGGCCGATTGAGTTTACTTTGGCGACGGACCAGGGCACAGTTCGTACACTCATTCGTTGTTCCGGATGGCCTGCAACACTCTGGAACTCAGCCCGCGTTGCTTTTGCCTGATTCGTGCTCATGGTTGTGCCATTGCTTGCAAGCCTGGTGATTGGTGATCGAAGCTGGATCGTGCCCGCGGTCACGGTCTCCGCTCTGGGCGTAGTATTGGCTTTGCGGCTGAACCGCCGCCATCTCGCATCCATGCCACTGAGCCCCGTGTTGCGAATCGCAGGTTGGCTTCTGCTGGCCGCCTGCTTGATGAATCCACTCTGGAGTAGCTCACGTCCTCGATCCGGAGCCAACGTCGTTGCCGTACTGGCTGACAATAGTCGCAGTCATCTGGTTCAGGCCAATTCAACGGATGCGACTCGCGCAGATCTGTTTGCAGACGCTTTGAAGAACGGTGAAAAATCAGATCCCATCGGCTGGCTGAATCGGCTCGAACAGGACTTTGAACTGCGGCGTTACACGGTCGCCGATCGACTGCAGCAGGTGCCCCATTTTGATCCGATTGAATTCAATGGACGCGCGTCCAACCTGAACACGGCACTGTCGCAGATCAAGCAGCGTTATGAAAAACAGCCGCTCGCCGCGGTCCTGCTTCTGACAGACGGAATTGCAACCGACACTTCGCAGTCACTGGATTTCCTCAAAGGCATGCCGCCTGTGTTTCCGGTCATGCCACCGGAAGACAAATCAAAGCCCGATGTTTCTGTCGGCTCATACTCAATCACGCAGACGGCTTTCGATGATGCCCCGGTGACAATTCAGGTTCAGCCGACGACGATTAACGTCACGGGCGGACAAGTTGCTGTGACTCTGATGGATGCAGCCGGGACGCCGCTGGAAACTCTGACGCAGACGATCGGCGATGTTTCACCACTGAAGTTTCGCCATCGCCCCACAGAAGCCGGAACAGTCTTCTATCGCCTGAAAGCGGTGCTGAAAGATGAGACTGGCACAGAGGTCACATCCGAAGCGACGACCGTAAACAACGAGCAGTTGATCGCGGTCGAACGAGGCACGATGCCCCGTAGGATCTTATATGTGTCCGGCCGGCCGAATTGGGAGTTCAAATTCCTGCGGCGAGCGGTCGAGACAGATCCACAACTCCAGATGGTGGCGTTGATTCGCATCGCAAAGAAGGAGGCAAAGTTCGATTTTCGAGGTAACTCGGGAGAACGGTCCAACTCGCTCTTTCGTGGCTTCAAGGATGGAGATGCGGAGGTCGCTGAGGAATACGATGAGCCGGTTCTGGTTCGGCTGAATACCAAAGACGATGATGAACTTCGCGGAGGATTTCCACGGAAGGCCGAAGAACTTTTTCAGTACGATGCCATCATTCTTGATGACGTCGAAGCGGACTTCTTCATGGCCGATCAGATGCAGTTAATCTACGACTATGTTTCTCGACGCGGCGGCGGGCTGTTGATGATGGGCGGGCAGGAATCGTTTCGCCAGGGAGATTATGATCGTACGCCGATCGGCGAAATGTTGCCGATTGATTTAAGTCGTGAGATGGAATCACCAGCCAGTGAAGTTCGTCTGAGTCTGACTCGCGATGGCTGGCTGGAGCCATCCATTCGCCTTCGTCCGGACGAGGCCGCAGAAGAAGAACGCCTGCGGTCCATGCCTGCCTTCAAAACTTTGAATTCTGTGGCTTTCGTCCGGCCCGGAGCGGTCGTCATGGCGGAAGTTCAGGATGAACAGGACAATCACTGGCCTGCTTTGGTCGTGCAACGCTTCGGCAAAGGTCGAACGGCTGCATTGTGTGTTGGAGATCTCTGGCGCTGGCGATTGCATGAAGGCCTGAGGAAACTGCATGGGCCTGGATCAACTCCAACAGATCTGGATTCCGGTGGCGTGGTGACTCCGGGGGAAGATCCCGAGGAAGATCTCGGTGATCACGCAAGGGCGAGTCGGCAGATGGTTCGTTGGCTGGTGGCGGACGTTCCCAGGCGGATGGATCTGGAAGTCCGTGAAGAGCCCGCGCTGGGAACGGGCAATGTGAAACTGACTGCGTTCGTTCGTGGGGTCGACTTTGAAGCTCGTGAAGACGCCGATGTCAAGTTCGTTGTGACCGGTCCTGATGGACAGACGTTCGAACTGACCGGAGAACCATCTGACCAGGATTCGGGAATGTTTGAAGTAAGCGTTGCTGCTGCGCAATCGGGTGCCTGGAAAGCCACGGTCACTGCCGTGCTGAGCGATGACGGGGAAACCGGACCGCTCGTCGCTTCCACGGGCTGGGCCAGTCAGCCAGATCAAAAAGAACTCAAGTCGGTACAGGTCGATCGTGCCTTCCTTGAAGCGGTGGCCAAGACGACCGGCGGCAGAACTTTGGAACTGGATGAGCTGGAAGATTTTGTCGACAGCCTTCCGCAGAGCCGTGCTCCTCTGGTGGAAGTCTGGTCCTGGCCGATCTGGCATTCATGGTGGGTTTTTGTGGTCGCAATGGCCTGCATTGGAACAGATTGGACCCTGCGTCGCCGAAGGGGATTGCCATGAGTCGACCGAGATCAGGGAGTATTCCAAAGAACTGTCAGCGGAAATGGTGGATGAGTATTCCGGGCCTCCTGGCCTTGAGCTGTTGCGTGATTCTGCCGTCGGACGTTTTGGCTCAGGACGCATCACCGCAAACAGAAGCCTCTCCACCAGAAACCTCTCCACCAGAACCTTCTCAGCCAGAACCTTCTCAGCCAGAACCTTCGCAGCATCTGATTCTTGTCATCGGTGCGCCGGGGACGGAAGAGTATGCCACGAACTTTCGAACATGGGCCGGACGATGGGAAGAGGCGGCTCAGCGTGCTGGCATCTCATGCACGGTGATCGGAAAGAGCAATTCAGAGAATACTGACACGGCCAATCCGACAGGCACTACAGAACCAACCACTGTACCGTCTGTCACGCCAGCAATCGCACCCGCGATCACGCCGGAAGAGGCAGATGCGGCAACGCTGGTGAAGGCGATGGAAGCGCAAGGCAGTGCGAAGTCGTCGGAGCCGCTCTGGGTCGTCTATCTGGGGCACGGAACTTTCGATGGCCGCACGGCCAGTTGGAATCTGCGTGGCCCGGATATCACTGCGGAACAGTTAGCCATTGCGGGACAAAAGCTGCAGCGTCCGCTCGCGATGGTGGTGTGTTCGTCCTGTTCCGCGCCGTTTATTAACGCTTTGTCGGCACCTGATCGCATCGTTGTCACGGGGACGAAGGACGGAAATCAGATTCAGTACAGTCGATTTGGTGATGCCATGTCAACGGCCATCAGTACGCTGGAAGCAGATATCAATCGAGACGGACAAACGTCTCTGCTGGAAGCGTGGCTGTTTGCATCACGACGCACGGCCGAGTTCTACAAGACCGAAGGACGGCTCGCGACGGAACATTCGCTGCTTGACGATAACGGCGATGGCAAAGGCGTGCGATCGGAGCTGTATGTCGGCGATCGCGTCGTTGATAACGCAGAAAATCCCGACGTGATTGATGGCCGCAATGCCGCCCGCTGGCACTTTATTCGCAGCGATGAAGAACGCCGACTGAGTCCTGAACAGCGTGAGAAACGAGAGGCATTGGAAGACCAGCTTGAGGATCTGCGAAAACTGAAAAGCAGCCTGCCGGAAGATGAGTATCTGACGCTACTGGAAAACATTGCGGTAAAGTTGTCCGAGATCTACGAAGCCGCGGGTAAATAATGACGTCGCAACTTGGTCGCCTGGTAACGCACGATTGACGGATGGCCAATTTGCAGGGCGTGTAACCCGGAAAACGCAGGAACATCCCGTCGCCCGGGCACGAGTCAATCGATCTGACCCGTTAGTACTCGATCTGCCGCTGCCTGGCCGCTGGCGATACTGTCGGGAATGCCGACCCCATTATACGCGCTGCCAGCAAGTTGCAGGCCGGGGATCTTAGCCTGAGCGGACTCGATCTGCGCGATCAGCTCCAGATGTCCTACATGATACTGTGGCATCGCGTTGTTGTAGCGAACGACTTCGCTGAACATCGGATCGGCCGACATTCCGAAGATGTCTTTGAGTTCCGAGTTCACTGTGGCAACCATCGCGTCATCATCCATCTGCAGCAGTTCAGGCTGCATCGCTCCGCCCACAAACGTGCGAAGCAGTATCTGCCCTTCTGGCGCACGATTCGGAAACTTGCGACTGGAGAAACTGACGGCCAGAATCTTTCTATTTTCGATCGCTGGAATGACAAGCCCAAACGCATCCATCGGATTTCGAAAATCAGATAGTTTGTGTCCGCTGACGACAAGCGCACTGCTGGCGTATTCAATTTTCTTCAGCAGCGTCACTAAATCCTGAAAGCTTTGGTCAGGCAGCAGCCGAGCCGCTGCGTGAGTTGGCAACGTCATGATGACCGCGTCGAATTCTTCCGAGACTGTGCTTCCTTCTGTCGACACGTGCCATTTCGCGAGTTGCTGAGGGGGAGGAGCGATTTCCGTAATGGTACAGCCCGTTCGGAACTTCACTCGACCTGTTTTTTGCAGCCACGCTTCCAGGCTTTCGATGAGACTGCTGAGCCCCTTGTCGGCCGATACGAATAGACCGTACCTGGCTCCGCTCCCTGAACTTCCTTCACCCGGAGCGGCCGATTTCTGCTGAGCCAATGTCGCGCGAATCACGCTGCCATGGCTTTGCTCCATATCCAGAAAGCGGGGCATCGTAGCCTTCAGGCTGAGCTTCTCCGGATCGGAGGTATAGATGCCGCCGACGAGTGGCTGAACCAGTCGATCCAAGGCCTGGCGACCAAAGCGACGTCGTACGAAACTGGCCAGACTTTCATCGTCAGCAGAACTTTTGCGGCCTACAAATGCCTCGGCCAGTAGTCGCAGCTTTCCCCCCAACGACAAAACCGGTGTGGTCATAATAGCCCACGGCTTGGCGGGGGCCATCAGCATAAAACCGTCAGGCACGGTCATCGGCTGACCATTTCGCAAAACCAGTGACCGCCGATAGCCAGCATCAGTCGGAATCAAATGTTCCGTGAAACCGATTTGCTGACACAACCGCAGACCGGCCGGTTTATTAGTGATGAACGAGTCCGGGCCGAGTTCAATCAGGAACCCATCGGCTTCTTCCGTGCGAATAATTCCGCCCAGCCGACGCGAAGATTCGAATAGCGTCACCTGCATAGTATCGGATTTTGAAACGAGTCGCTGAGCGGCTGCCAGTCCGGTGATCCCGCCACCAATAACTGCCACTCGCAAGGGCCAACTCGCATCAGAATCAGACACTTTCGCGGTCACTGCTTCGCTCCCAGCTCATGCACGTATTCCACGACCGCCTTGACGTGATCCGGATTCATATCCGGCATCACACCATGTCCGAGGTTGAAGATATGGCCGGGACGACCGCCAGCAGATTTCAGCACATCGGCGACACGCTGCTTCAGGACTGGCAGATCGGCATAAATCGAGACAGGGTCCATGTTCCCCTGAATGGCAACGTCGTAACCGAAGGTCTTCCACGCATCTTCGAGCTGACAACGCCAGTCAAGCCCCATCACCTGGCCACCAGCTTCACGCTGTAATGGATGCAGTGATGGATTGCCGTTCAGGAAGTTAATCACCGGAGCGAACGGTTCAACCTGTTGAATTAAACGCTTCGTATGAGGCAGCACGTAGCGCCGATAATCCGACGGCGACAAACAACCGGCCCAACTGTCGAAGACCTGCACGCACTGACAACCAGACGCTATCTGCTGCTGCAGATAAAGGCTGACCGTATCAACCAGGCGACTCATCAGCACGTTCCACGCGCTTTCATCGTTGTACATCAGTGACTTGGTACGCACGTAATTTTTGGAACCGCCGCCTTCGATACAATACGAAGCCAGGGTAAACGGCGCGCCGGCGAATCCCAGCAGAGGAATGTCATTCGGGAGCGCTCGCCGAATCATGCGAATCGCCTGAAAGACATAGTCCACACTGTCCATCGCATCCAGTGCGCGAATGCGATCCACATCGCGTCCAGTATGAATCGGATTGTGAATAACCGGACCTTCGCCCTTCTGGTATTCCAGATTCAGACCCATCGGTTCCAGAATCGGCAGCAAATCAGCGAACAGAATCGCCGCGTCAACTCCCAGAACCTGCCGCGCGGAGATGGTGACTTCGCAGGCCAGCTCGGGAGTCTTGCATAACTCCATGAACGTCACTTTACTGCGAACGGCCATGTATTCCGGCAGGTAACGCCCCGCCTGACGCATGATCCACACAGGAGTCGTATCTGTCGCTTCACGCCGTACGGCTTTCATGAAGCGACTGTTATAGAGAGCGTCAGACATCGAAGATTATTGCATCAAGAGGAAAGAAGTGGTCCCGGAATCAGCAGGCTTTGCCGAGATCCAGGTCCACAAAAAAATCCGCCACAGGGCTTGAAAAGTCCGGCAGCACACGGCCACCATCAATCGTATCTTTTTCGCGATACACGACAGCCGCGCCCGGCGAGGTATACACAGTCACAGAGCGATTGTCACAGTCCACAATCCAAATCAAGAGTGTTCCCGAATGAAAGTATTCTATACGCTTGCGGGACATTTCCGCTTTCGTATTGCCAGCACTGAGCACTTCGACGACCAATTCCGGGGCGAGCGGTGGAAATGCGTCCGTCGAAAATCGTCCCTGGGGTAACTGATTGCGAGACACAAACGCCACGTCTGGAGCACGAACCACATTCGCCAGAAGCTGAAACATTCCATCAGCTCCGGAAATAAGGCCCAATCGCCGTGTCGATACAAACTGACGAAGAATCGAGAGAATTGCCGCCGCCACGACAGAAGATCCGAATCCCACGGCTTTCTCCACCAACGTCTGATCAATCAGCTCACACAACGTCGTTCCCTCAGCATTTGCGACTTCCAGATCATCGATCGAAGCCGTGCCGGGGGCCGGAGAAAGTCGCAGCCGTTGCGCGGAGATATGTCCCAGTTCTTCCAGGCGTTCAGCTAGTGAAGGACTGAGGATTGTGTTGACCATGTTGCAATTCCTGAATCAGCATTGCCCGGTGAAGGCTCAGAAAAGGAGGCATGAATCAACATGCCAAACGCCCCAGCGGGTGCTCCGCACGATTGGTTCCTGAACTCTTTTCCGTGCGACGAGATCTAATAAGGATTCTATCTGCGATGGTGAACTGAGGGAATGTTCCTTCATTACGTAAATGCATTTTCGACGCGTTGCCGAAATCTTAACGTTTGCAGAGATTCAGGCTCGTGCACGGCTTCCACGCTCAATTCTATCTGAAACCAGCCCCCCTGCCGACGCACTTCACACGCAGCGGCCGGTATCGGGTGCAGTTGCGGATTTCGGCAGGTCGCAACAACGTTCAATTCCGGGAGGGCGAGGCTCCCGTATTGACAATCATCCGCGACTGCACCCGCCGGAATCGCTTTCTTCAGTTCTGCATTTTCGGGACCTCGATTTTCCTCAAACAGTATCAGCCAAATTCCTATCGCGACATCACGAGTACAATCAGCTCAGCGACTGGGCCGCGTCCTGACTCGTATTGCATCTGGCCCAAACCGATCTGAGTCAGCAAACGCGACAGCGATAATCCGGCTTGTTGTCCGGGGTTCCTCTTTTGAAAGACTCCGCCAACATTGCTGAGGACCGGAATGCGCTGGAACTTGAGTTCGGGCTGAAAATGAAGATTGAGCCTTTCTGAAACTATTGGTTGCTTCCAGCAACGCCGGGCCATTGCTTCAACAAAATCCTGATTCCAGGCCTTACGGCTGTATCAGCTTTTATGTTTATTCCGTACGCGGCCACCGGTTAAACGAAGGAACTTGCGAGACGCGACACGAGTGCCCAGTCAAGAATGGTCGGAGGATGCAGGCCCGACCGAGCGAAGCGAGTTCCGGCCTACGAAACGCCATCCCTCTGTTTTATGCTGACAGGGCCCTAATGCGAGCAACCGCCGCCTACGGATTCAAAGAAGTCGTTCCCCTTGTTGTCAACCAGAATAAAGGCCGGGAAGTCAACGACATCGATTTTCCAGATGGCTTCCATCCCCAGTTCAGCGAACTCAACGACTTCCACGTGGCGAATATTTTCCTTCGCCAGAATCGCGGCAGGTCCGCCGATGCTGCCCAGATAAAAGCCGCCGTGACGATGACAGGCGTCTGTCACCTGCTTACCGCGATTGCCCTTCGCAATCATGACCATGCTGCCGCCGTGAGATTGAAACAGGTCGACATACGAATCCATGCGACCGGCTGTTGTCGGTCCGAACGATCCGCTCGCATAACCTTCCGGCTTTTTTGCGGGACCAGCATAGTAAACAGGATGGTTACGGAAATATTCCGGCAGCGACTGCCCAGCATCGAGCCGCTCCTTCAGCTTCGCATGGGCGATATCGCGAGCCACCACAATTGGACCAGACAACAATAAGCGAGTGGTGACAGGATATTGGCTCAGGTCGGCCAGAATATCTTTCATCGGCCGATTCAAATCGACTCGCACCGCGCTGTCGTCTTTGCGATGCCGCAGATGTTCCGGAATATACTTGAGCGGTTCAAACTCCAGCTGTTCCAGAAAGACGCCGCCCTTCGTAATCTTGCCCTTCGCCTGCCGATCCGCGCTGCAGGAAACGCCCATGCCGATCGGTAATGAAGCTCCATGTCGCGGCAACCGGATGATTCGTACGTCCAATGCGAAGTACTTCCCGCCGAACTGAGCGCCGATGCCACACTTGCGAGCCGACTCCAGCATCTGGGCTTCCAACTCGAGATCCCGGAACGCTCGACCAGACGCGTTGCCCGTGGTCGGCAGATGATCGAGATACTTTGTGGAAGCCAATTTCACGGTCTTCATTGTGGCTTCGGCTGAGGTTCCGCCAATGACGAAAACCAAGTGGTACGGCGGACAAGCGGCGGTCCCGAGCGAGACCATTTTTGAAGTCAGATATTCAACCAGTGATTTCGGATTCAGGACAGCTCGAGTTTCCTGAAACAGAAACGACTTGTTTGCAGATCCGCCACCCTTCGCCACGAACAGAAACTTGTAATCGTTTCCATCGACGGTCATCAAATCCATCTGCGCTGGCAGATTGGTGTTGGTGTTCTTTTCGTCCCACATGTTTAGTGCGGCGTTCTGAGAATACCGCAGATTGTTTTCGGTGTAGGCATCGTAGACACCCCGCGACAACGCGGCTTCGTCGCCGGTTGACCAGACGGCATGGCCCTTCTTACCCAGGATCGTGGCGGTCCCGGTGTCCTGGCAGAACGGGAGAACCCCGGCACTGGAGACATCCGCATTCTTCAGCATCGTTAAGGCGACCATGCGGTCGTTTTCCGATGCTTCCGGGTCATCCAGAATCGCCGCCACCTGTTTCAAATGAGCAGGCCGCAGAAAGAAGTTGATATCGTGAAAGGCCTGAGAGCTCAGCAGGGTCATTGCCTGCGGATCGATGCAAAGAACATCCTGCCCTTCGAAGGAGCGAACTTTAACATGCTCGGAAGTCAGCAAGCGGTACTGAGTTTCATCTTCACCCAGATCAAACAGGGTTTCAAAATGAAAAGGCGCGGTTGGCATGATCGGAAACTCCCGCTGGAGGCTATTCTGGCATGAAACAAGAGGTCTGGCATGAAACAAGGGGTCTGGCATGAAACAAGGGGTCTGGCACCGAGAGCCAATTGGCCCGAAGGC
>CAMAXD010000166.1 GCA_945861975.1 Candidatus Kuenenia stuttgartensis
ACGCCCTTCCGTTGGCGACATCTTCTGGCGGATCTGTTGATCAAGAAATTCGTCGATCAAAACAGACACATGCAGCTCGCGAGTCATGCTTTCCAGACGACTCGCCAGGTTCACAACCGGCCCGAAAACCGTGACTTTGACCTGTTCGCGAGTTCCAATCTTGCCCGCGACCGCTCGACCATGAGCAATCCCAATGCTGGTTTCGAAATCTTTCAGAGGATTTTCGGGATCCGCCTGAGCTTTGCTGAATTCTTCGCGAATCGCCAACGCTGCTCGGCACGCATTCAGCGGACTCTCTTCTGAGCTGATCGGCCAGCCCCAGAATCCAAGTGCCGCATCGCCCTGAAAATCCCCGGTGACTCCGCCAAATCGCAAGATCTGACTGGTCATCACTTCCAGAGCCAGACTGACACGTTCCAACAATCCGGTGAGATTATCGGACTCCTCTTCCGCCCGATGGCTGAACCCGCGCAGATCGCAGAACAAGACGGTGACATCACATTCACGCGGCTCCAGCAGCGATGTGTCCAGATCTCTTCCCAGCGCTTCCAAAATCGGCGGTGAGAAGAACTGACGCAGCCCGGCCTGTTGTCGTTCCAGTCGTCGTTGCCTTTGTAATGATCCGACGATGTCCGCGATGAATTCTGTGAACTTGATGTCGGCATGCAGTCGTCGCTCACCGGCCTCCGGATTGTCGGGTTCACTTCGTCCGGTGATATAGAGCGCGCGATCGCCACTGAGATCTGCAAAGGGAGTACAATACGCCCAGCCAAAGCCCGCAACCTGAGTATACTGCGAATCCGCTCCAGTGCTTTTGTCCCACACATGAAGCACTGTCGTTTGCTGCTCCATCGCATTGGAGATCAGACGCACACTAGGCTGCATCAGAATGCCGGTTTCGAATCGTTGCTCCTGATGGAACACGCGGGGCCGCAAATTCTCCGACAGCCCCACGATGGCGACGCCATCTGCATTCTGCACTCCGGCCAGCAATAAACTGGCCAGCCGCACATGCAGATCACGTTCAACGCCTGATTCCCGAATCACGGCTGGAAGGCTGGTCAGTACTTCAATGCGTTTGGCCGCGTCATCGTAGCGAACTCGCTGAAGCTGCTGGCGATCAATCGCCATTTGCTGCACGATCTGATGGCCTGGTGAATCCGTCTGAGTCACCTGCTGCAGTTCAAATCGCGACGAACCAATCACAAACGACTGTCCGGACGACAACGAAGAATTGCTGACTTCCGCACCATCGACAAAAATGGGGTTCGAGGCATCAGAAAGCCGAGTTAACTTGACTCCAGTCGCGTCGACTGTGATCTCAACGTGTCTTCGGGAAATTCGATCATCCCACGTCGTCTGCAGTCCCGCATCATCCGCGCGACCGAGCACATAACTGCTGTCACTGACCAGCAGAAACTCGCGATCCAGTCGTCGTCCATGATGAAAAGCCAGAAGGCGAAACATGAGATCGTTGTTCCAGGGGATTATCCCTTCGCGACATCACTCACAAAATCAAACAACAACTGCAACGAATGCTTCGCATCTGCGTCCGTCATGCACATCGGAGGACTGATGCGGATCACACAGTTTGCCAAAGGTCCCAGCAGATGGATGCCATCGTTGTCTGCGTTGCCTCGATAGCAGCGTTCGACGATGGCATTGGCGACCTGATTCGGAGTTTTGTCACCATGAGGGCCACACTCAATGCCAAACACCATGCCTTCGCCACGCATGTTGACGATCAGCCCTGTCTGCTTTAAGCGTCGCAGGCCTTCCACAAAGATCTTGTTCAGATGCTGAGTTCTCGCGATGATGTCAGTCGTTTCGAACTCGTCCAGCGTCGCCAGCACCGCCGCGGAAGACAGAGGATTCGCACTCCAGGTGTCGGAGGTTGCTCCGTATCCCATCGCATCACACACATCACGACGGCCAACCGCTGCGCTGACCGGAACACCGTTACCGAGACCTTTACCGAGACACACAAAATCCGGTTCGATCCCGTAGGCTTCGAAGGCATACATCTTACCCGTGCGACCAAAGTTGGCCTGCACTTCGTCAAGAATAAAGAGAATGTCATGCTCACGGCAGAACTGCTGCAGCAATGGCAGATAATCTTTGGGCGGATGATAACTGCCACCGCCACCGAGATACGGCTCCGTGATCAGGCAACCGATCGTGCCATTGGACTCTGCCCAGATTCGTTCGAGTTCCGCTCGATAAGGAGCCGGATCAAATGCCTTTTTCGGGTTGTCGATGTCGGAACATTCTTCACGTGGAAAAGTGATGAAGTGGACTCGCGGATCACGATCCGGGTCAGATTCTGATCCCGTCACCGCGCCGCTGAGACCTTTCTTGCCGTGGAAGCCAAAGCGAGTCGCCAGGATGCCTTCGCGTTTTGGGTCACGCTTCATGCAGGCCCAAAGCGCTTTCTGGACAGCTTCTGAACCAGACGCTGACCAGATCACAGTTTGGAGTCGATTGCCGCCTTCGCTGGCCTGAAGATTAGCAACCAGCCGTCGACTGGCTTCGGCTTCCAGTTCGGTGATCGCATTGTAGGCCGTCAGAGAAACAGCCTGAAAGAATCCGTCTTCATGAGAATTGAAGTGCGACGGGTTCCAGCCGAGATACTCCGTGAAGCGAGCCATCCAGCGTTTGGGGTTATGCCCGAGATTGGCCACCAGCACACCGGAAGTAAAGTCGAATAATCGTCGACCTTCCGGAGTCCAGTGGAAGACACCGGCTGACTTCGCCAAAACGGCCTGGCTGGGCGTAAACGTTCGCAGCGAGTGCGGCTCACGAGTCGCAATGACGTCACGGACGGAATTGGAACGATCTTCGTGATCGAAATGGATAGAAAAATTGGGGGCAGTCTGCGGCATGTTATTCTTGTCACACGTAACGAAGGCTGAAAAACAGGAGGGATACGAAATGCGGTGGCGGGTTTCCAGGAAGCTCTGTCAAAAACAGCACTCGCTGGATTGGATTCGGGATCGGTGGAGGAAAACTTCAGACAGCGAAAGGCAATTGGTCGGCCGGGTTTGAACAAAACTCTTAGCACGCAGGATTACACTGGGGAGGAGTCAATCTCAAGACCGCTTTCCTTCCAGCCTCGAAATCCTCCATCCATGGAAATAACATTGGTATATCCCATCAGTTGCAGGTTATGGGCGGCCAGTGCCGAGCGATAGCCACCTCCGCAGTAAAGAACCAGCGGAGTCGCGGGATCGGGAATGATTTCTTCGATATCCCGCTCAATGACACCCTTGCCGATATGTTTCGCCCCAGGAATTCGCCCCGCGCCGAATTCACTCTCCTCGCGGACATCAATCAGAACAAAAGAATCCCCCAGGGCCTGTCGTCGCACCACATCAGGAATCGTACACTCTTTGATCAGAGGACGCACCGAATCCACAATATTGACAAATTGAACGCCGTGACCTTTGGCCATAACCAAGCCGCCTCGCCTGTGACAGAGTCATGAAAAATGGCCATCGGATTCTGCCCCGCCCCACTCGGGGCAATCAAAGCGTGTCCTGCCATTGGCAAATGGTAACTCAGCGTCACTGGAACTCAAAACGAGGCGTATCCCAAACACCATGCTTTCGGCTTAGCCCTCGAAGAGTCGCCACACCGCTCGCCGCCTCTGCCATTCATCCGTGTTTATCTGCGTTCATCTGTGGCCAACATTGCGACGCCATTCGCCGAACACAGGTAACAGGTAACAAGAGATCCCCACCGCGACTTCCCGGAATCCTCGACTGCCGGCTTCAAGGTTGCGACAGACGCTGTTCGGATGCAATCTTCACGGAGGATTGCTTTAATTCTGACCGATGTCATTTTGCCGAGCCGTCTCAGGCAGCCAGGATCTGGAGGTCGCACTTCCATCTGCTGGCTTTGTGACAGTGCGTCTCGGTCCTGCCTTCCCATTTCTCACCATTGGAGGATTACAGTGAAAATTCGATTGTTCACAGTGTTGACCGTGCTGATCGCGGCGGTCAATGCGCAGGCGGCTCTTAAGATTCCTAACGTGTTCGGCAATCACATGGTTGTCCAACAGAAAGCTCCGATCAAAGTCTGGGGCTGGACGAATCCGGGCCAGGAAGTCACCGTTTCTCTGGCTGATAAGTCGGTTTCCGCAAAAGCCAATGCCGATGGGCGTTTCGACGTGTCTCTGCCGGAGTTGACCGCAGGTGGGCCTCACCAACTGACAATCAAAGCCGATGAAACCGTCACCTTTGAAGATGTTCTGGTGGGCGAAGTCTGGATTTGTTCCGGGCAGTCCAATATGCAATGGAGCGTCAATGCATCCAATGATTCGGACCTGGAAAAACTGACGGCGAAGAATACCAACATTCGCATGATCAATTTTCCTCAGGTGGGTACACAGGAACCAATCCTCACTCATGATCGTCAGTGGATGGTGACCACCCAGGAAACTGTTGGTTCATTTTCGGCAGTTGGTTACTTCTTTGCTCGTCAGCTTCAGGAAACGACTGGCGTCCCGATCGGCATGATTAACAACGCCTGGGGCGGTTCAGCATGTGAAGCGTGGATCAATCGAGATGTCCTGAAGGCTGACGAACAGTATGCTCCACTTTTGGAACGCTGGGCCGGCATGGAAGCGAAGTTTGCGGATCTGTCAGCAAAGACAGAGCTAACCGAAGACGAAAAGAAAGCCCTGCAGCAGCTCAAAGGTCAAATGGGTGGCAACAGCCGTCCTGCAAACATTTACAACGGCGTCCTGAAGTCTCATCTGGGATACACCATCAAGGGAGCAATCTGGTATCAGGGCGAAAGCAATGCCAGCCGAGCTTATCAATATCGCGATCTGTTCCCGTTGATGATCTCCAACTGGCGCAGCGAATGGGGCCAGGGCGACTTCCCATTTTATTGGGTGCAGTTGGCGGACTTTAAAGCGGAACAGTCTCAGCCCGTCGAGAGTGACTGGGCCGAACTACGTGAAGCTCAGACGATGACCCTGAGCAAACTGGCTCATACCGGCGAAGCTGTGATTATCGACATCGGCGAAGGCAAGGATATTCATCCGAAGAATAAAGTTGACGTCGGTCGTCGTTTGGCTCGCTGGGCACTGGCGAATGAATACGGGATTGATGTTCCGTTCCATAGTCCTCAGTACAAGAACATGGAGAAGCAGGAAGCAAAGATCGTGCTGACTTTTGATTATGTGGCTCAGAACGACAAGGGCTGGCGTCCGTTTGATGTGGCTGCCCCTGTCGGATTTGCCATCGCTGGCGAAGACAAGAAGTTCGTCTGGGCTGATGCGAAGATCCTGCCAGACGGCAAGATTGAAGTTTCCAGCAAAGACGTTCCGAATCCTGTCTCCGTACGCTATGCATGGGCAGATAACCCGGTCTGCAACATGTTCAGCAGTGCTGGACTGCCGCTGACTCCGTTTCGAACAGATGACTGGCCGGGCGTCACAATCAACAGCAAGTAGTTTCGGGATTGCGGGACTTGCAGTGATTCCCGGGTGACACGTTAGTAGCCGGAGTCATTTTTGCTTCACCGCTTTCCGTGAGTCCAATCGAGGCCCGACGTCTCACTGGCGTCGGGCTTTTGGTTTGTGCAGACTGCTGTTTCAGCATTCCATTTTGTACGCTGGCGAGATCATCTTTTCATGACGCAACTTCGACAAAACACCTCTTCGAATGCCACCCGCAAGTTCTGGGTGCAACTGCTGGCATTCGCGGCCTTGGCGTTGTTGTTTTATCTGAAGCCTCGAATTGAATCCTGGGTTCAGGCAAAGCAAAGGGGGCCGACATCTGCCGAGTCGACTGCGGGGGATTCAACGAGTGGCGAAAAGGAGTCGGCTTCAGAAGAGATTGAAGAAACGTCTCCAGTACCCGCCGCAGAGGTAGATTCGGAAACATCCCCGAACACGTCTGGCGCAGTCATTGTCGCATCCGCCGAGGAACAGAAACCGGCTTCCACAGAATCTAAGCCCGCCGCTCCCAAGAAGAAAAGCAGCGGTGGTTCTCCCATCAAGAAGATGGAACGCTCGCCGGAGAAAAAACGGCCGGAGCTGACATCACCGGAAAAGAACAATCCTCCTCCCGAAGATCAGGGCAAAGCGAGGTCTTCTGATTTAGGAAAACTGAAAGAGCTCGATGACAACGTCTTTGAATCAACGGCTGGGTTGTTTTACGTCCCGGGCGGAGCAGAAGGCCACCGACTGAAGCATGTGATGCAGCACGCGAAAGATAACCCGTCGAAACCAGTCCATGGCGTTTTCGATGGCGATCGCGATGAGATTCTCGCGGTGATCGATGAAGCGTTCATGAAGGCCAAAAAAGGGGGCTCAGACGTTCGCAGCGAAAAGCAGAATGGCCGTCGCATCTTTACGGTGAATCTTCGCCGACGAATTGGTCAGGTCGGCGGAAGCGAGGGAGAACGTCAAGGCCATCCGGATTGTCGTTTTGTGAGGATTGTTCTGGAAAATGAAAACGAAGTGATCAGCGCTTATCCTTCGAAATCGTTTTAATCGCCCGCTGGTTGTCGCGACTCCCAACGCCTAAACTGCGGAGAGTCGCTATGGAAATCAAGGATGTCGCTGGAAAGTAACAGGTTGAAGATGGAGACACAGGAGCATCCCTACGGCAAGGCCGTGGCAACGCTTATCGAAGAATTCGGACATTTGCCCGGAATCGGCCGTAAGTCGGCTGAACGTCTGGCTAATCACATTCTCTCGTGTACCGTGGCTGAAGCGAATGCACTCGCGGATGCTATTCGCAATGTGAAGATCAGCGTGAAACGCTGCAGCATGTGCTTCAATCTGACCGAGGACACGCTTTGCCGTATCTGTCGTGATCCTCGCCGAGATCAAAACGTTGTCTGTGTCGTGGAACAGCCCAAAGATGTCGTGGCGTTGGAATCGTCAGGCGCTTTTTCCGGACTTTATCACGTGTTGGGAGGAAGAATTGCCCCATTGGAAGGCGTTGGCCCCGAAGATCTGACGATTCACCAACTGGTCTATCGCATTCGGAAACAAGGGATCACGGAACTGGTGATGGCGACAAATCCGACTCTGGAAGGGGACGGCACGGCTCTGTATATCACCAATCTTCTGCAGAATGACAAGGTCAGAATCACCAGACTGGCTCGCGGAATTGCTTCCGGAAGTGTGCTGGAATTCGCCAATCGAGAGATGCTGGCAGATGCATTGAGAGGTCGTCAACAGTTCTGACTGGTGTACAGGCACTGCTGCGTTTAGCGATTTTTCTGGTATCAGCTTCGACAATGTGAGGCGTTGCGGGCAATCCCGTCGACTTAGACGGACTTAATAGAGTAGATTTCAGTAGGTCAGCTCCCATAAATCGAAATTTTTGTGTATTTCGGTCCAAATCATGCATCTGAACATTTCCCAGCAGATGAAGATGAGCCAGCAGATGAAGCTGGCACCGCGGATGATCCAGTCAATGGAGATTCTGCAACTGAACATGATGGCACTGAACGAACGTATCGAGCAGGAGCTGGTCGAGAACGTTACGCTCGAACGAGTCGAGAAGGAGCGGGATACTCCGGTTGCCGAACCTGATGCGGCTGATTTTTCGCCACCGGTCGACGACCGTGAAGCCAGAGAACTGCGGAAGGATGTCGAAAACCGCGAACTGGTCGCTGGGAACGAAAAGAACAACGAGTCTGATTTCGAGCGATTACTGGAGATCTCTTCGGAGTGGCCCGAAGACAACGTCGGCTTCGGCGGCTTACAACGTTCGTCGAATCAAATCAGCGACGACATGGACCGCCAGCACGACGTCATGTCCAACATGACAGCTCGTCCGCAGTCACTGCACGAATATCTGCTGGAACAGTTTTCGTTTTTCAGCATCGATCCTGTGCAGCGGCAGTTTGGCGAATATCTGATTCAGCACCTCGATCATAACGGCCGACTGCAGAGCATGTTGCCCGAGATTGCTCAGCAGTTTAATCGCCTGTACGAGCATCAGTTGACCAACGAACAGGCGGAGGAAGTGCTGAAGATGATTCAGCATCTGGATCCACTCGGCGTTGGCGCACGAGATCATCGTGAGATGCTGTTGTTGCAGATTGATGATCACTTGCCGTTTCATGAAGTGGTCGAAACACTGATTCGTGACCACCTGGAAGACGTGGCGTTCAACCGATTGCCGCTGATTCAAAAGGCGACCGGGTATTCTCTGGATCTGATCAAAGTCGGTATCGAACAGATGCAGACTCTGAATCCTTATCCAGGTCGCGGCTTTGAACAACGTCCGGTTCAGCGAGTCACCCCGGACCTGGCTCTGGAACAGGATGATACCGGTCGGTACGTCGTGCGACTGCTTGACGAATACGTACCGGAACTCCGCATCAGTCCCCGTTATGCCAAGATGCTGAAAGAGAATCCGACACCGGAAACTCGCGACTGGATTCGTCGCAAAATCGAATCGGCTCGATGGCTCATAGAATCGATCGAGCAGCGTTACAATACTCTTCGCAAGGTGGCTCAGGAGATCATTGATCACCAGCATGAATTTCTGGACAAAGGTCCGGAGTTTATTCAGCCGCTGAAGATGCAGCAGATTGCCGATCGAGTCGGGGTCCACGTAACAACCGTATCGCGAGCCGTTGACGAAAAATGGATCCAGACAGCTCGCGGATTGTTTCCGCTGAAGCGTTTCTTTGGCGGGGGAACTCAGTCGTCCACAGGCGAAGATGTGGCATGGGACACGATCCGCATCAAGCTGCAGGAACTGATCGACAAAGAAGACAAGAAGGATCCTCTGAGCGACGACGCCCTTGTCGATTCTTTGGCCACCCAGGGAATCACTCTGGCCCGCCGCACGATCACCAAATACCGCAAACAAATGCAAATCCCCAGCTCCCGCCAGCGGCGTGAGTATTAGGGCATTGTCAAACCCTGAAATGTAGGTTGGACATTCCTGTCCGACTGCGTTTTCTTAGGCAAGAATGCCAATCCGGCTCGAAGCTTGAGCCTTAACACAGCAATCGTTACTTGAATGATTTGCAGGTTGTACTTCCTGTAGCCATCTGGTGTGCTCTGACGTTCCGGGTCACATCCTGCGATCTGTATCATTTAGAATATCGCGCCGTCGCGTTTTCAATGCGAGGTGTCAGTGCGTTTCAGAACGCATGAAACCTCCACTTCAGAGTTTCAGGCTTGGTATTGCTTCCCTCGTTAGCACTCTGCGCGATCAGCAGCGACTGTTGCGGTCACTGCGTCGTACGCACCAAATTGCCACGACAGCGAAAGACAGCAAGCTGACAAGTGTTCCCCACTGAAATGACTGCGGTCGATAACGCCATCGGATCACGTGCGGGCCTGCCGAAACATTGACACGTCGACTGATTCCGGACGACTGAGATGCATCAAATGGATCGCCGTCGACCGTGACTTCCCAGCCGGGAAACATCAGCTCAGAAAGATGCACCTCAGCGGCGACGCGGACTTCAACTTCGAACTGCACATCGCCGGAGCTGCGACGCAGAAATCGTAGCTGAGTTAAAGCATTCAGCGGTTCTGTGGAAACTCGCCCGCGAACCGTCTTCACTCGATACAAAAAGCAGTCGGCGGTTCCTCGCCCCCAAACGCGATTGAGAAATGCATCGGGGCCGGAGCCAAGCAACTCACACTCTTCCGATAGATTCTGCACCGATTCCGTCGTCAGCACATGAGTCACCGCAAGTGACTCCAGCCGTTGCCATTGTGCGAGTGTCGGGAAGACAGAGTCCGCAGACTTCGGTTGCGTATCGACCGCTAGTTCCTTTGAAAAGTACTCAGCCGGTCCCAGCCCCAGATATTGAGGCACGCTACTGACGCCAAACAGGTTGCCGATATTCGGTCCGCCTGACAGAAGTCTCACGGGCGAACGAGCATCTTCCTCCTGCAACGTCTTTGCCAGCCAGCTTTCATTAAGACCTCTCAACGGTGGGTATTTTACAACCTGAGCATCACAAACAGGGTACTCCGCAGACTTCAACAGATCGGGTAATGTGATCAGCCCAATCACCGTCGTGAGAATAATCTTTGTTGCTGAACTACGTCGACGCAAAAGCCCGTCGAGCCCCAGTCCGGCGATGATTGCAAAGCCCAATGTGGTGATGATCGTGTAGCGTCCGGGCCCGATGAAGAATCCAAAGCCCGGCAAATGTTTAAAGAGTGGCACGAACCAGCCGAACGCGTACAAAATTCCTGCCACGGCCAGGATTCCCCACGTCTTCCAGTTCGACGTTCGCACAAAACGCCTCACAGGGCTGCTCAGCAAAGACGTCATCAGCAATAACGGAATCAGCCCCACATACAAATGCGCTTCAACAGGGTTCGTATCTCCGGCGCTGAGCAGAAATGGGTGCTTGAGACTTTCGCGGGACGCTGCCATTTCCGGCGTATGCCAGTACCACCAGGAGGCCACAAGCTGCGTTAGATACATCGGCGGCATGTGACCGTCCGACGGGTTAAAAACGGCATGAGTTCCATCGCGCTGGCTCAACTGTCTCAGTTCATATGTCGGCACGAGCTGAATTGCGGAGAGAGCAACGGCCATCGCGATTGCAGCAGCCACACCAGCCGCAGCACGCCATCGATTCAGAATCATCGTCGGCACGAATTCCGCTGGAGGCGACTCAGTAGCCAATCCAGTTGCCACGTAAGCAACGCTATGTCGAGGACGACTAAGAAACGCGAAACCCAGGCAAGTCAGCTGAGTAATAAAGGCCAGCGTAAAGTGGCCTGCGAGCAGGTGCGTAGCAAGACTCAGTGAAAGGCACGCCAGTCGCTGACGATTCGACTTCTGCAGAAATCGCTCGGTCATCCATAACGATAACGGGAACCAGACTCCGCCGATGATACTCCACTCGAGAGACACTCGGACGGGAAACCAGCCATACACAAAAACCATCGCCGCCAACAACGCAGAAGAAGCACTCAGTTGTTGACTGCGACAGAATCGCCAGGCAAAAACAAACGCCGCGGCATAGTGCAGCAGAATGCTGGCGTGATACGCAGCATGAATATCCAGCAGGCGATAGAGAATTTGATTGGACGGATAGAACACACCCGCCTGGCTTTCCGCCAGCAGTGGGTATCCCAGCGAAGTGCGGTTATGCCAAAGCGGAATTTCCCCACGAGCAAACGCTTCGGCCAGCACTTGCTTCTGAGGAAAAAAGTAGGGGTACGTGTCGCCACCGACGAGTCCGCCCCCCGCAAGAAATCCTCTCCAGACGTACAGCGAAAGTCCGCAGCCGATCACCAACGCAACCAGCCATTCGCGCCACGACGTTTCGCGGCAATTCGCTGTGCCCGGTCGACTCATGTCACGTCCGCATCAAAGATGCGAACTTTTTCCCAGCTCTCTTTGTGATCCGCGATAAACTTCAAATGATCCGGAGCCGTCTGATAAGCATCATGCGACACGCGAGAATCAAAGACGACATTCAGGCAGATGTGAAATGCGTGATCGTTGACCGGGCGAGCATACTCTTTGGCCAGCGTACCTGCACCGAAGTAGACAACCCCTGGGTGGTCTTTCAGATATTTATGGCAGGCGTCCAATAATGTCTGAATGGCTGCGTCTGAGGAATCCTTCAGAGTAAAAAACACGACGTGGGACAATCGCTGTTCGGACATGAGCCGTTTTTGATCCTTGTGGAGAGTGGAAACCAGAAAAAAAGGGGTACGTGCTGCGGCAGTCTAATGTTCCGTCCGGCCGCGGAAAAGGCGGCACGATGTCATCGAGCACTTTGGGAGAATGCTGCTCACCGCACGCCCTGTCGTTTCCAGATTCTCGCTCACCCGGCGTGAAACCCCAATGCGACCAATACTCGCGGTGAAAGTACCATTCCCCAAAAGCACCCGCACTGAAAAAATCCGCGACCAAACCAATTGCATTGTCGTTGCAATTATTCGGGCAACGCGAAGCTCAGATGCATTTCTGCATGCCGCAATTGCATC
>CAMAXD010000167.1 GCA_945861975.1 Candidatus Kuenenia stuttgartensis
GCAGGTGAGACCGGGAATCCGGCGATTGTGCCACCGACAGTGACGCCGGTTGTGTATATCGATCCTCGGTTGCGTCAGCCCGTCAGTCTTCCGGAGCCACAACTCACGGATAACAGCGTATTGCTGGCGGAATTGATTTTCGATGAACAAAATACGTCAACCGACGGAGCGAGCAGCGAGACATCGGAATGGTCATCGTCGGCGTTGCTTGATTTTGAAGGCCCCAAGATGACGCCCGTAATGCCGGGGATCGATGTGAAGCAGCTTCCACAACGCTGAGGAATGCGGATTGAGAATTGGCGATCGTGCTTCACTTCTGAAGGTGCTTTTGCAGAGCCTCCAGATCATCAGCGCCGATCAGATCTATGCCAGCATTTTGCAGTTCAGTCCAGAGAATTGAGTTCTCAGGCGTGGCCCAAAAGCGAAGTCGACGGCCTTGTTCGTGACATTTTTTTACGATGGCCGCCAGCTTTTCGCGTTCGGCGGCCGGCATATCGCCCTCGCCTCGATACTTAAAGTGATTGCCCCAGTTGTCACTGATCAGTGGGACGAGAGACGCCGAGGGGGCCAATTCCAGATCAGCGAGCCGTCCATCAATGGCGGCATAACGCGGATTGGACTTTTCGATCTCTGCTCGAGGTCGGTCACCGCTAATAATGATCGTGACAGCTTTCTCGAGGAACTTTCCATCCAGATGGCTCGATACAATGTCGTCGTATGATTTCAGCAAAGAATCAAGAAGAGCGTAGGCCTCCACACCGTTGGTTTTGATGTCAACGAGCAGAATTATCGGCTTTCCATCGCCGTAGATACTACCGCCGTTTCGTTTGGCGATGTCTCGCAGAGGACTGAGGTAAAGACCCTCCAGAGTCTTGTCTTTTGACAACTCCAGAAATGTATGAGCGACCAGCAGTTGACCATCGACAGGAAAGACATCTGCTTCGATGCTGGTAAAGCCGTGATCAAGTGCATCAATCAACGGGCGTTTGTGCAGATAGTCGTTGTGAGCATGAGCGTTCTCAAGCGGCGCCGACTGGTGGGCGACAGTCTTTGGTTCGTCAGCGCAGAGGTTTCGAGACCCGCTGAACGGACCCGAACTCAAGGCGAGCAGTAAGACAATGGCTTTGAATACGGGTTTCATTTTCATTGGTTACGGCCTTTGGATCAAATTCAGTATTGCTCCTGAGCCGGAGACACGGGCCGAGAAAGTGAAACTCATTCGGCTTGCGTCTCAGGCTCAGGTTGCCTGCTTCGGTCGGTTTTTATGGGTCCCAGCAGCCTCACGGGAAGGCGACTGTTGTCGTTATGCAACATTTCTGGAAAGTTCGCATCGGACTCAGAAGCGGTCGTTGTTCTCTAAGCTTATTGGCAAGGATTGATCGCATTCAAAATTGGCCGTTGCGTCGGGTTGCGGACTGCTCGTAGAACCGTTGTGCGTCAAACGTCGTTCGCGCAAGTTTTAGCACCGTGAATTAGAAAACGGGCCCGGCTGTGCGGAGCGACAGCAGAACGATCTACAGGGCTGGAGACGATTGTTGTGAATTTGTTCTTCTGGAAACGTCCGACAGAGCCAAATCGCCAGGGCTTTCGAACTCAACTGGAACGCGTGACGCGAGAACTTCGTCTGCAGTTGGGCGATATTCAGGAGACCAGCCTGAGTTCAGAGCTACTCAGAGATCTCAACGCCGTTGAGTCTGCTTACGCTGGAGACCTGCGAGAACTCCGCAAGAGGACTGGCGCTTTGTGAGACAAAAAACCCCGGTTGGACATTCTTGCCAGACTAATCTGCGACGGGCAAGAATCCCCATTCTACCGAAAAGAGAAACTTGACGAACCACCAGAGAGGCATTTGGTACAACCCTGACGAGGCTTAAACCAAGCTTGATTGCAGAAACATCAGAGCCCAAAAGCATAAAACCGGATGACCGATAAAATTCAGTCAGCCGGTTTCAGGTTTTTGAACTTTTGTTCTGCTGCATGATCAGGGTCCTTCTGAACAGTGAGGAATCAAACCGTTCGACCACTGAACCATCATGGCTCAGGCTTTGGTCGACTTATCGAGACAGCGAGCGGTCATGAAGACTTAGCGAACTGTCGTTGCGATATGGTTTGGGTCCACAATATTGTTCAGAGAGGAGCTTCGTGCGGCTGAAGGATTCTGAGGTCGGCAGGTGCCGGAAGCTTTCGCCATGTCTTTCAGAGTCTGGCTGCGAGCGACTCGGACCGCTTCGATCAGAACTTCGTCACCATTCACCACTCCATCTCGATCATTGATTTCGATGTCTGGTGTCACACCTTCGCCAGCCATTTTGCGTCCGTTCGGGGAGTAGAACAGAGCCGTCGTCAGTCGCAGGTCGCCACCAATAGCACTCATCGGGAAGTGTGTCTGAACAGATCCTTTACCGTACGATTTTGTTCCGACAACAACACCGCGTTTGTTATCCTGCACGGCAGCAGCAAAGATTTCACTGGCTGAAGCACTGTCACCGTCCACCAGAACCACCAGCGGTACACTCCATGTTTTGGCATACGTTGCCTGTTCCACCATGTTGTCGCCACTCAGTCGTCCTTTCGTTGTTACGATCGTTCCGCAAGCCAGGAATCGGTCGCTGATTTCCACGCAGGTTGTCAACAGGCCACCAGGATTTCCACGCAGGTCGATGATCAAAGACTTCATGCCACTTTTGTGCAGACTATTCAGAGCCTGATCCAGTTCAGCAGTAGAACTCTGAGAGAATCGGCTGAGGCTGAAGTAACCGACATCTGTGCCATTCAGAATCTTCGTGTCATTCACCGTCCAGACTCGCACCTTGCGGCGAGCCAGCACAAAGTCACGCTCTCCTTTGTCTTCACGATAGATCCGAATCTTCATCTGGCTGCCATTCGTTCCCTTCATCAGGTCAACACTTGTCGCCATCTTCATTCCGGCGATTTCCTGATTGTTGATGCTCAGGATAATGTCACCTGTCTGCAGACCCGCTTCGGCAGCTGGACCACCTCGCAGCGGCTTTACGACCACCAGGCCGTCAGCATGTTCCCGAACTTCCACACCCACACCCACGATTTCTTCTTCCAGAGCGGCACTCTTCATCCCGGATAATTCTGCACCATTTCGCGAAGCAGGATCGGCGGGTTCCAGACCGGAGAACTTGTCGAGAGTATCGATACTGGCGTTAGCAAACTCAAAACCAACAACGCCTGGAGTCAGTCCCTTTACAGAGGACGCCTGACTCATCACGGTTTTCATCACATTCGATGCATCCGTGTAGCTTCGAACCTGATCAGCACTCGCCAGACGAGCAAGAGTATTCCGGAATCCGTCCATCTGGAACGAATCCGTAGACAGTCCAAGGCCGTTTACAAAGGCAGGGTTGTCCAAAGCAATCGCCAGATTTCGCAGAGCACGTCGAACCCGAACATCGTAGCTGGTAGGTTCCAGTGATCGTTCGTCAATCTTCTGAGACACTTCGGCGAACAATGACAGAGCCTGATTGTTTGACATCGCCCGGATCGCACGGACCGTGACCGGGTTCTGATATCGGATTGTCAGCAGTTCGTCGATCTTTGCGGCTTCATCATCCTGTCGACTTTCTGGCAGAGGAGCAGGGACAAAAGGGTCCCGCTCATCAAGCGGGCTGTAGCGATCATTGTTTGTGCGTCGAGCAGGCAAGCGTTCGTATCTCTGATCAAGATCAGCTTCTGATCGAGGATCATTGGTGCGATCATAGGTGGTTTCTCGACGGAAGTCGTCCATCGGGTAACCATCGTCTGACATCGGACGATCCGTACTTCGCGAATCAAACCGATCCACAGGCATCGTGCTGTAATGATTCTCAAGTGGAACTCGATATCGCACCTGTTCTCCGTCACGAGAGCGAAGGTCTCGACCTTCGCGATTCATGCGGCGAAACGGATCAGATGGCGTCAGCGTCGAAATGCGACGGCTAGAGAATTCTGAAAGGCTGACTGGAAGTTCAGGGAAGTCTTCCGAGTTGGAGCGAGCGACCGGGCGAGCAGATCGCTGGCGGCTTGAGTCATTGTCTTCGTCAGGAAACTGGCCGAAGACTGAAGAAGTTGTTGCCATCGTCAGGACGGCCAGAGTCATCGTGAGTCGTGTTGAAGCGTTCATGTTTCTATTCTCCTTAATTGAATCCGTTCGATTTTTTGTCAGGACTAATCAATGTGTTGAAGGTTGAGTTGAAGTTGCGTTGGTTTGGATTTCAGTGCGTTAGATCAGGCCACATGCGGGTACTGGTCTGAGACAGCTCGCATGGCAACAGTGAAAGAGGCCGGGATGACCGGGGCTGGTGCTTCGTCTTCCACCAGCTCGCCTCGCATCACGCGGACGTTAGAGGGAGCTTCAATTCCAATCTTCACGGTGCCTTTCCCTGTCTTAATCACTTTGATAACAATGTCTTCGCCGATGCGGATGATTTCTGCCGGTTTTCGTGTCAGTACTAACATGGCTCACTACCTCCTGTGCTTCCTAATCTTCCAATCTTCCAGTTCTGTCGACTTCGATCAGAATCTGTTGTTGTCATGTTGAATTTGATAATGCGAGAAGTGTGCCAATTGTGATTCGGATTATTTTCGATGCATATTTTTTTATGTAAGTTATTTACTGACATGTATTTATGTTGTTTTCATCGTGTGGCAATATTTGCCGGTTGACGAGTTTTGGAAAACTTTCACTGGCAACCCTTTCAAATCCCTGTTTTTCCGGCGTCGAGGAAATTGTCATTTTGACAAAGCGCGTTACCAAACGGAGTTTTTGTTGAAGTTGAAATAGGAATCTGCCGGCACTCCGCCCGAAGACACGTGAAGAATCGACGACACGTGAAGAATCGACGACACGTCGGCATCTGCACGTCTGATTGGTAACGTGACTTTGCCTCGCCGGATGAGTTGGGCTGACCGGGAGAAGTGCGTTGAAGTAGACTGACGCCTTCGGAATCCTGGAGTCTGTTAATCTTCCTGCAGGCACATGTCGTGACTTTTGATATCACCGATGAGCGTCAGACGTTTTGCTGGCTGCGGATGAGACTGGAGCCGAGATACCGCGTCGTTGCTGAGCCGGACGCGAGTTATTATTCCGAGCATAAATTCTGCTATCGCGTGTATGACGGTGACAAGCTGCTGCGTGAGTTTCGCGGAGACTTTCGAACTCTTGTTCCGCAAACGCTGTTGTCTGCCGCTCGGGCCTTAGTCGGGCAGCTGGAGTCGCAAAGTGTCATCGCGGATGCAGGGGGCGAAGCTCGGGCTGTGGATGGGGCGAATTCGCAATCCGCGAAACGCCTCATCGCGAGTCGACTGGTTCCATTGCGACAGCATCAAACCTATTTTAGTTCCGGTCGAGCAGCATTTACGTGGCTGATTCGGGATGCGGTTCGCCCTCAGCGAGTCTGGTTACCGACCTTTGTCTGCTGGTCCTTGATTCAGGCCATGCAACAACGTTTTCCACAGACGCCATTAATGTTTTATGCGGTCGATAGAAAGTTGCAGTGTCAGTGGCCGAAGAGTACCGAACCCGGGGATACTCTTGTCTATATTCATTACTTTGGCCACGTCAGCGCAGTGCCGGATGTTTCTGCAGAGTGTGTCCTCCTGGAAGATATCTCTCATCAGTTAATTCCGCGGACTGACCTTGATGGATCGTGGAGATTTGGAAGTCTTCGCAAAACGTATCGCATCGCCGATGGGGGTATCGTGCATGGCCTGCATTCGCCGGTTTATGAAACGGATGATGGACTTTCGACCTGGCTGCGAGGATGCTCACGAGACTGGCGTGACCTGCGCGAAGCGGAAAACATGATGGATCGAGGCTGGCGAGTTTCAGATATGTCCAGTCAGTCGCTGGCTCAGATGCTGGCCAGTGATTGGGTGAAGATGGCTGAGCAGCGTTGTTCCAATCAGCGCTTTCTACAGACTCATCTTCCTGTCGGGGAGCCACTAGTCAGTTTTCGCCAGGACGAAGTGCCGTTACTCCACAACATTCTGATGCCAGATGTGGAACAGCGAGATTCCTTGCGATCGTTTCTGGCCTCGCGCGGAATCTTTTGTTCAATCCATTGGCCATTGCATCCGGTGCTGCGGAATTCGGCAAATGTTGACAGCGAGGATGCTGCGTGGCTGGAGAGTCATGTCCTGTCCATCCCGGTGGCGGATGACTTTGATCTGAACGACATGACCCGCATTGTTGAAGCGGCTCGAGAATGGTCAGAAGCGGGTAGATAGGCTCTCCTGGTCTGTCAACAATTGTCTGATGGAGGTAGGCCGCCACTTAGGCCACCACTCTTCACTCCATGATTGACCGAGTACTGGACCGCTGGAAAGACTGACAATTGCACGCTGGGTGTTTACCCGTAAAAACAAAAAAAGGACCAACCTGGGGGGCTCGTTCGTCGATGTGAACAGGAGACGTGTGCCAGGAGGGTACGCGTGAATGAGTCCTGCCGTTCGATAGCGGCAGAAATTGCCTCCAGGCTTTCAGGGACGAACCGTGGCGACCACAAGCATTCATCGCCGGCTCAGAAATGGGTACGAGCGACATGTTGCCGGTGACACGAACGCTGCCGCGGTCGCGTATCTGGAGATCCTTCAGGAGGATCCCACGAATGCTGAAGCGTGGCATTTGTCCGGGCTGATTGCCTTTCAGCGGAAACAGTTTGACGACGCGGCTGAGTTCATTCGTCACGCATTGGATGCATCGCCAGAGAATGTTGTCTATCAAGCCAATCTGGTCGCAGTACTGCTTGCCCGGAATCAGGCTGGTGAGGCAGAATTGATCTGTCGTCGGATTCTGAAACAACAACCGAAACATGTCGCCGCTCTCAAGCATCTGGGCACCGCGTTGCGGAAACAGAATCGTCTGACGGAAGCATTATCAGCGCTTCAGCAGTGTGCGCAGTTGACTCCGGACGATTTCGAGCTGCTTTGCAATCTCGGCGCAGTTCATAGCGATCTTGGACGAGTCGACGACGCACTGTCGGCCTTTCAGCGTGCCAGTTCTCTGAAAGTGGATCAGCCAGAGATTCATCTGAATCTTGGTGCAGTCTTCAGAAAACTCGGACGATTCCAAGAATCACTGACATCGCTGAATCGTTCCATTGAACTGGCTCCCAATCGTCCGGAAGCCTTTGTGAATCGAGGCAATCTTTTTCTGGAACTGCACCAGCCGGATCAGTCATTGCAGGATTATCAGCGTGCGTTGGAGTTGAATCCTCGTTCGATCGCCGGCCTTAGCGGGCTCAGTCAGTGCCTGCCGGTCTTTGGCCAATGGAACGAAGCTCTGGAAGCGGTACGTCTGGCCAACCTGCTGGCGGATCTTGAATCCCAGACGGGAACTCGAGCAGGCTCAGTGCAATTGCGACGTCGAATGATGAGCAATCTGTTGTACTGCGCGAGCCTCACGCCGGGGATGAGCCGTGAAGACGTTTTCGAAATGCACGTAAGCTCCGGACGCAGCCTGGAAGAAAGCATCGTTCCGTTTGTTCATCCGTCCGGAACAGATCCTCAGAAGCGTCTGAGAATTGGTTACGTGTCGCCGGATTTTCGCAGTCACGCGACGATGCGATTCTTTCTGCCCTTCTTCGAAGCTCATAATCACCGCAATGTGGAAGTCCATTGCTACTCGGAATTCTCCGGCTCTGATAGATTAACAGAGCGTGTGCAGAAGTCTTCACATGGCTGGTGCAGGACTCACGAACTTTCTGATACCGAGTTGGCCGAACGCATTCAGGCAGACGGGATCGACATTCTGGTTGATCTGGCTGGGCATACGAACGGCAATCGACTGCCTGCATTTGCTCACAAGCCTTCGCCAATTCAGGTTTCGTTCCTCGGTTATCCAAACACAACCGGGATGAGTCGCGTCGATTACCTCCTGGTAGATGCGATTCGAGAAAGCTCCCAGACTGCACGGTTCTTCTCGGAGCAACTCGTGGCGCTGCCTCACGGGGCCTGTTGCTTTCAGGCTTTGCATGAGACGCCGATCGAGATGCCGTCTCCGGCAACCCGAAATGGATACATCACATTTGGGTCAACTCATCGACTGGAAAAACTGTCGCATGAATGTTTGAGTCTGTGGGCTCAGGTTCTTCTTCGTGTGCCCCAGGCTCGCTTACGAGTCATTCGCGATGTGATTGGAACGAGCGAACGGCTGCAACGTCGACTCCTGGAACAGCTCTCTGCGGCTGGCATTGATATTGAACGAGTTGACCTGCAGGGTGATGTTCCGGTGAATCATCTGGAGGTCTACGCGAGCGTGGACATTCTTCTGGATGTCTTTCCGTGGCCAAGCGGCACAACGATTTATGAATCGATGTCGATGGGTGTGCCCATGCCGACGATTGCGGATCCCTATGCCGGATCACGTGCATCAGCCTCCTGCCTGCATTTCTGTGGATTGAATGAGCTGATCGCGGGCGATGCCGATGAATATCTCGAGATCGTGACATCGCTTGTGTCTGATCGGGATCGATTGAATGAGTTGCGGTCCACATCACGAAGTCGGCTGCAGGCGGCATTTTGCGATGGCGCACGTTTTGGTCGGGATCTGGAATCTGTCTACCGCGCGATGTGGAGGCGGCACTGTGGAGTCAGCATGGCGGAATGTGGCTTACCGCTGATTCTGTCCGATGAGGGAGTCGTCTCATGAGTATCCTCTCTCTGCCACCACAATCGTCGATCGCAGGCAGTAACGCTGAGGTTCTGGCGGACGATATTGCGGCGTTTGGAATCGCGGCGGCCGTGGCTCTGGCTCAGTTGCCGCCGAAGATCGCGGACTTAAATCGCACCTATCGAAGACTTATCGCTGCAAGGGCATTGTCTTTATTGCCGGAGATTAAGCCCTGGCTGGAAAAGTCGGTGGATGTTTTCCTCCGCCATGATGCCGTATTTGTCTTTGCCATTCATCGCGCGCGACGGGTCGGCATGGCGAACTCTGTAGAATTGCGTCAGGCCAGATTTGTGGTCGACGAGATAGGGCGTCAGCAGACACTGCGGCAGGAGGGAACTCTGCCAAACCTGTCGACCGTTCACGCCTTTGTGACAGGAGACATCGGCCACCTCAGCGATGCCGTTCCGGAGGTCTCGCTGAGCGACTGGCACCCCGTTCTTTATCGCCCGGATCTTGGTCCTGCATTTATGACGACGTCATCGCCGGGGCCAATGCCTGAAAATATCCGTCAGAGTCTTATGCCAGTTCATTCCGCCGAACGAGTGCTGATGATTCCCGGAAGAATCAAAGTCTGGTGTCAGGGCCCAGGCTGCGGCATTCACTATTCCTGCGATGTTGAACGAACAGGAGAGCTTGTATGAAGTCTTCTCCTTTTCAGCTCGCGGCATTTGGCGGCGCACCGGCGTTCCGAAAACCACTCCACGTGGGACAGCCAATTCTGATCAATCCGGAAACGATGTTGGCCGACATCGACAGCGTGATGCGATCGGGTCAGTTGACGAACAACGGGCCTCGACTGCAGGAATTCGAAGCCGCGATTGCCCGTGTGTGTCGCACCAAACATGCAATCGCCACCTGCAACGCCACAATTGCGCTGCAGATCGCGGCACGAGCCTTACGGCTTAGCGGTGAAGTGATTGTCCCGGCGTTTACTTTCATCGCCACGGCGCATGCGCTGGAATGGATCGGTCTTGACCCCGTGTTTGCGGATGTAGATCCTCACACGCATACCCTGGATCTGAAATCTGCCGAAGAGTGCATTACGCCTCGAACGTCGGCGATTCTGCCGGTGCATTTGTGGGGCCATGTTTGTCGCACACAACAGCTGGATGAATTATGTCGAAGTCGTCGACTGCGACTGCTTTATGATTCCAGCCACGCTTTTGGGTGTCAGCAGGACGGAGTTCCTGTTGGGAATTTCGGAGACGCGGAAGTCTTCAGTTTCCATGCCACAAAATTTGTTCACGCATTCGAAGGTGGCGCGATCGTCACGAATGATGATGGAGTCGCGGATCGCTGTCGCCGGCTGCGAGCCTTCGGGATTTCAGGACTCACGGAGATCTCCGACGTCGGTACGAATGGCAAAATGCATGAGTTGTCGGCGGTCGCGGGGCTGCATTCCATCGCCACGATGTCCAGCCGAGTTGCGGCGAATCGAGCAAATCGCATGGTGTATGCCTGCCATTGTCAATCAATGAATGGACTGTCACTCCTGTCGACTCCGGAAGGCAATGAGAGCAACGGACAGTATCTCGTTTTGACGGTCGACGAACAGCAATTCGGGCTGAATCGTGATCAGATTGTGAGTCTGCTGAGAGCAGAAGGTGTGTTCGCCAGAAGCTATTTTTCGCCCGGCTGCCATCAGGCCGAACCGTATCGCAGCGCGGATTCCGGACGGCATGTTCGAGTGCCGCTGGATGTCACCGAGACTCTGTCCAAAACAGTGTTGCAGTTGCCCACAGGGCCGGCCCTGGCTCCAGCAGATGCTCACAAGATCGGATTGTTGTTGAGACTTCTGCACCAGCATGCGGCGGAGGTTCGTCGACTGTGGTCCGGTTCAGAGAACTGCCTGCAGTATCATCCGTCAGATCCCGCGCGGCCGGCGATCACCGTCCGTGAAGTTGTTCATCGAGATACCAAATTGCGAGAGGCCGGTTGATGCCCACGATCAGTGCGAGAAACGCGGTTGAGAATCCGGTTGAGAATCCGGTTGAGAATCCGGTTGAGAATCCGGTTGTTGATCGATCGGTGATGCCGAATCATATCGTGAATGGTCGCACAGAACTCTGCGACCGTTTGCTGGAGTCTCCGATTCCACGGCATGAGCTGATTCGAAATCTCGGCCTGTACATGCTTCCGATGGAAGTTCGCCGCACATTATTTTTCAGCGATCTCTATCAGCAGATCATGAACGTCCCTGGAGTCATTCTGGAGTTTGGAACTCGCTGGGGTCAGAATCTGGCCATCATGCAGTCTCTGCGTTCCATTCTGGAACCGTACCATCACCGACGCCGCATCGTTGGGTTTGATACCTTCGAAGGATTTCCATCCGTCGCTCCGGAAGATGGTTCCGCCGATGCCGCTCACGTTGGAGCTTACGCCGTCACTGATAACTACGCGGAATATTTGCGAGAGCTGATGGCCCTGCGTGAGCAGCAGTCACCGTTGCCGGAAGTTCGTAAGTTTGAGATTATTAAAGGCAACGCTCCGGAACAGTTGGAGCTGTATTTGAAGCGACATCCGGAAACGATCGTGGCGCTGGCCTACTTTGATATGGATCTTTATCAGCCTACGGTGGACTGTTTGAAGTTGCTGAGTGGCCGCTTGACCAAAGGCACGGTGGTCGGCTTTGATGAACTGAATCACGCTGCGTTTCCGGGTGAGACAACTGCTGTGCGTGAAGTTCTGGGATTGTCCTCAGTCCGCCTGAAACGCAGCCCGTGGAGTGGCGATGAATCCTACTTTGTCGTCGAGTAACATGCTTCTCATGAGCACGCAGACATCCACCTCATCGAGCGATACCGGCTCCGAATTGCCTGCCTACCACGAGATTCGGACGTGTACCGAATCCTACTTTGCGCGACTTGGCGATTCGGCGCTGGGCATGGGCTGGCCCAATATTGCGGATGCCGTGCGGCGCTACGAAGTGATGCTGGATGTGATTCCCGACCGCCGGGCTTTGGCACATCCCGTGCGAGTGCTGGATCTGGGCTGCGGGTGCGGACATCTGTATGAGCATCTGCAGAAGCATTCGGCCACATCGATTGAGTACAAGGGACCGATTGAGTACACGGGAATTGATCTGTCAGAACAATTTATTCAGCGTTGCGTGGAAAAGTATCCTCAGGCCGACTTTCGGCAGATGGACATTCTGCAAACGCCGGAGCTATTGGAGTCGTTTGACTACATCATCATCAACGGGATTTTTACATCTCGTTGTTCGATGAGTTTCGAACGCATGTGGAG
>CAMAXD010000168.1 GCA_945861975.1 Candidatus Kuenenia stuttgartensis
CTCCGGGAATTGATCCTGACCGACACCGAGAAGCAGCAACTGGATGAACTATGGCAGGATCTGAATTTCGTAACCCTCGCGCCGATCCGCCAATACAAAGACTTTCTGTTTTTTGAGCGTGCAGAGCCGCCTCAGTTTGCCGGTGGCGAGGAATTTGACTTCGCTCGCCCTGAAAACCGTGACGTGACATCGCAGGAGAATATTTGGCGTCTCGAAGAACTGTTTCTCAACAAGGCTGTCGCCCAAGGTGCAAATCAGGAGGCCCGGAACGCGATCGAGAAATACTTCGAAGACATGAATCAGTCGTTTCAGTGGATCGAGGAAACTCAGCGTGCTGCCGAGTCAATTCACATCCAATCGTTGCTGAAATTTGCCGAACGTGCGTGGCGCAGACCTTTGACAACCGATGAACAAGCAGAGGTCAAAGAGACATATCGTTCGCTGAGAGAGCGCGAAGCACTCAGTCATGACGACGCAATTCGCGACTCAATCGCCGGCGTGCTGATGTCACCTAATTTCAGCTACCGTCTGGCGTTGATCGCGACTCCAGGCGGATCAGGCTCATCGGCTGAGGGAACCGCACCACTCACGGATTATGAGCTTGCCAGCCGACTGAGCTATTTTCTATGGGCCAGCATTCCGGATGAAGAATTACTGCAGCATGCGGCGGCCGGAGATCTCCACCAGGCTTCAGTACTGACATCACAGGTTCGCCGCATGATGAAAGATTCCAGAATACGTGGCCTCGCCACCGAATTTCTCGGAAACTGGCTGGACTTTCGACGGTTTGAGGAGCACAACGCGGTCGATCGGGAACGATTCCCCGTTTTCAACTCGGAACTGCGACAAGCGATGTATGAAGAGCCGATCAGGTTTTTTGTGGACCTTGCGGAAAGGGACGGCTCCCTGACCGACTTCATTGGCGCCGATCACACCTTTGCGAATTTGCCCCTGGCAGCGCATTACAGATTTGACGTCACAAGGTTTTCGGCGAAAAACTCGGCTTCCTCAGAATCCAATAACGAATGGCTGCGGTTTGATCATGTCGCGGTACAGGGGCGAGGTGGTCTGCTACCGATGGCCGTCTTCCTGACGAAAAACTCGCCGGGACTTCGCACGAGCCCTGTCAAACGTGGCTACTGGATTGTTCGCAGACTCATTGGAGAACACATTCCCGCACCACCGCCCAATGTTCCGGAACTGCCAAAGGCGGAAGCAGATTTTGGCGACCTCACATTATCTCAATTGATGGCGAATCATCGCGATCACACGGCGTGCGCTGGATGCCATCAAAAATTCGATTCGTTTGGACTGGTGTTTGAGGGCTATGGTCCTGTCGGTGAAAAACGGGAACTCGATCTCGGGGGACATCCCGTGCAGACTCACGCAACTTTTCCAGATGGATCCGAAGGAGAGGGACTTGAGAGTCTGCGCACTTACCTGATGAGCAATCGCCGCGATGAGTTTATCGACACCATTGTTCGACAGACGTTTGCCTATGGGCTTGGAAGAAGCTTGCAGCTTTCCGATTCGGCGGCGATCGAATCAACAAAAGAAAAGCTTCGTGAGAAAACCTATCCGTTGAGCACACTGCTTGAGGGGGTAGTGACCAGTCCGCAATTCGTCAACAAACGCATCGATGAACCTTCACCCTCACTTCAAATTGGGAAGGTGCGGGTCAATCGAATTCTCTTCCTCGGAAACAGCATTACTTTGCATGGCCCGCTGGCAAGCATCGGATGGCAAGGAAACTGGGGTATGGCAGCCAGTGAAGAGTCCAAAGACTATGTTCACTTGCTGACGAAGCAGATTGCAGACGCCGCGCAGGGATCACCAGAAACGATGGTGCGAAATATCGCCGACTTTGAACGAAATTATGCGGCGTACGACATTCCAGCAACGTTGCAGGAAGCCATCGATTTTAATGCCGACCTGATTATTGTGGCGATTGGTGAAAATGTGGGTCAGCTAAAGACGGAAGATGAGCAAACCGTGTTTTCAGAGTCGGTCAAGAACCTGCTGACTGAAATCCGCAGCAACAACAACCCGACCATACTGGTACGAAGTACATTCTGGAGCGACACAAGCAAAAACGTGGCACTTCAGAAAGCCTGCTCCGCAACCGGCGTTCATTATGTGGATCTCGGAAGGCTGGATGCTGATGAAGCCAACTTTGCTCGCTCAGAACGACAGATTGAGCACGCGGGCGTGGCCGGTCATCCCGGCGATCAAGGTATGCGAGCGATCGCCGACGCTTTGTGGATCGCAGTTAAAAGGATCTCAGCGAATCCGTAATCGCTCTGGCTCGGCGCAGCCAATCGCTCGATTTAACATTGCAATGTGGACAGCTAACCGATCCCTCCAAGCTGCCGCACCGCCTCATAGGCTACAGTATTTGCGGTACTGGCGAGGTTCAAGCTTCGAACCAGATCGCTCATTGGCAGTTTCAGATTTCTCGACGGCAATTCCTGCAGAATCGAAGGCGGAAGTCCGCGGGATTCACTGCCAAACAGCAGAATATCGCCGCGTTGAAACGTCGCATCCCAAATCAATCGAGTCGCTGTCTTTGTCAGACACCAGACCTGCGCGGCGGGTAAGCGATGGCGAATTTCATCCAGGCTCTCAACAACTTCCCAGTCAAGATGTTGCCAATAGTCCATCCCGGCCCGCTTCAAAGAACGATCATCAACTTTGAATCCCAACGGACGAATAAGCCAGAGCCGGGCACCGATGGCAACGCATGTCCGGCCGATATTCCCCGTGTTCTGCGGGATCTCCGGTTGATGAAGCACGATGTGCAGAATCGGATCAGAGTTCGACGGCACAGGCGAAGGATTCTCCTCTGACAACGATACAGATTCAGACATCGCAAGGTGCTCCGTGGTACGAATCAGCGTCCGAATGAGTTGAGTCGGAAGGACGGATCACTTTGCCCCTTGAGTTCTTCAATTCCGGCCATTCGGATCATGAGAAGATTCTCAGAACCAGCGCTGCTCGTGTCTGGCAAAAAGAATAAGCGTCCGAGATTCCAATCAGTGGATTCCTGATACCCAATGACGGCAACTTCGCCGGTCAATAACTTCACCGAAAACTGCTGGTCATAGATTGGCATCACGTTCTGTCGTACAGGAAGCTGATCATTCGCCCCCTGAATACTGAGACGAGCTGTTTCCGTCCCCGCATGAATCTGAGGCAGAACATTCAGAAGCACCCAGTCTTCATTCAATTCTTTTACAGAGACTTCGAAGACACACTTCATATTGGATCTGTCACGCAATGCCGACAATTGCGGAATCTGACTGAGTGGTAACTTACCGGAATCAATCGGCCCCTGGACCTCCAGCAGACTTTTGCCTTCCAGCATCAGACTGAACGCGGGACCAACAGAGACCTGATTCTCCGTTCCTGCGATCTGCCGAAGATCACTGGGACGATTAGCGGCGACGGCTTCCTGAGCAAGACTCTGCAGAGCCCAGGGAGCAGTAGTTCCAGCAACTCCGACGCGAAACCCATTTTCATTGAGTCGCTGCCGCACCTCCGGCGACATCGGCCCGCTTTCGTCCAGTTCTTCCCAAACATGACGGCGGACTCTGGCATCGTTGACGGGTCGTCGCACGATACTGGCTTCGAGCCGAACCATGCTCAACGTTGGTCCATCTTCCGCTTCAGAAGCCGATTTGCGTTTTGACCACGGCAGACCTGAGGACACTCCGGACTGAGCGGAACTCTCTACCGTAAACAGCGCGCAGCCGGGCAGTAACAACAGCATCGTTGCCACCGCACAGACTCGGGCTGAAAGCATAAAGGTTACTTACAGAGGGACAAACATGGCCTTTTCGTTGTCGCGATCCGGGAAGTTTTTCAATAAACTTCACCGACGCGAGGCGGAAAACTACGGCATTTCGCCACCACGAGTCAACGGCAGGTTCGGTCAACTAATTCCGCCCAGGCAGTTTGGGCAATATGGAAACAGACCCAAACATCGCCCCGCGTCTTGTACCGGCAGTCGTTGCCGTTGCCGTTCAACGCAAACAGGATAACAGCCATGACTGCTGAATTGTTTAACGAACTGCGAGTCGGCGAGGGCCACGACACCCACCGAACCATCTCCGGACGCCCCCTGATCATTGGCGGCGTCTCAATAACAGATGCGACTTTCGGCCTTGACGGCCATAGTGACGCCGACGTCCTGCTCCACGCCATCATTGATGCCATGCTCGGCGCGACAGGGCAGGGTGACATCGGTGAATGGTTTCCAAATACAGAATCGCAATGGAAAGACGCAGACTCAGCAAAGCTGCTGGATGCAGTCTGGAACAGCGTGCAGGATCAAGGTTGGCGAATCATCAACCTCGACTGTACGATCCACGCAGAACAACCAAGAATGTCCGTGTGGAAGCCTCGAATTCGCCAGCGACTCAGTGAGTTGTTGGATGTTGCGATTGAGCAACTGAATGTCAAAGCAAAGTCCGGGGAGAAAGTCGGGCCGGTTGGAAGAGGCGAATCGATCTCTGCAGACGTCGTTGTGCTTCTCGGCAGATTCCGGAATTGAACGAATAGCTTTCTGAGCCAACGCCATTCGCAGATTTCACAGAGGAACCAGACCTCGTTTCTGTGATCACAGGGATGTGAAGATGACATTTGAGATTCGTACACAGAATTTGATCTCACCTCAAACTCGATATCTCGGGATAGATCCGGGGCTGAACCGTACCGGATATGCGTTGATTGAGAGAACATCGCGCGGACCGGTGCTCCGTGAGGGAGGAGTGATCCAATCAACCCGGGCACTTACACTTCATCAGCGAGTTCACGAGATCGGGACCGGCATTAGAGATGTCATCGCGGAACTCAAACCCGAGATTGTGGCCATCGAGCAGGTATTTTCAAATTCGCTGAATGTGCGATCTTCACTCCTGCTGGCGCATGCTCGCGGTGCCATTCTGATGACCATCGTTGAGGCAGGAATTCCGGTCATTCATTACACTCCTGCTGAGATCAAGCGATTACTGACAGGCAGCGGAAAAGCGCCCAAGGATCAGATCCAGCATGCAATTAAGGCGGAGCTGAGACTTCTTGAGATCCCCGAACCCAACGACGTTGCCGATGCGTCTGCGGTGGCGTTGTGCCTGTATCATTCGGTTCGAGTCCACGCGTGACGATTGGCGATTGGCGATCAGATCAGATCAGATCAGATCATCGAAGATATTCTTTCATCCGTAGAGGTGTTTCTTGATTACTCGCGTCACTGGCAAACTTGTAGGCCTGAATGAATTCTGTGCAACAATTCGCATAGGCGGGTTCGACTACGAAGTTTTGCTCCCCGATATTGTTCGTCGGCAACTTCAGTCGAAACTTGATGAAGAGGTCAGCCTGCGAACCATTGAATATCTCGAAGGCAATCCGCAGCAGGGCCGACTGACTCCGCGAATCATCGGATTCACCAACGAAGCGGAACTTGAGTTCTTCGATCTGGTCTGCTCCGTCGATGGCCTCGGTGTAAAGAAGGCACTTAGAGCCATGATTCGCCCTGTGCGAGAAATTGCCGAAGCGATCGAGGAAAAGGATGTGAAGACGCTCAGTACACTGCCCGGAATCGGTCCGGCTATGGCCGAACGAATTGTGGCCAAGCTTCGACGCAAGATGACAAAATTCGCACTGATGATTGCCGCCAGAATTCCCGATTCCACAGATGCAGCGTCTGATCTGATGTCAGAAACATACGAAGCACTTCTGAGTGTTGGTCACGCGCCACAGGATGCTCGAGAGCGAATTGAAACGGTGATGCAGGCGGGCAAGAAGTTTAAGTCTGTTGAAGATCTCCTGGCAGAAATCTACCAACGCCAACGAAAATAAGCCTCGCACGCAATACGGCGTAGCGAGGCTCATTCTGATTCAAACAGTTTGCGATCAAGTCTCCAGAATAATGCTCCGGAGACTAGTTCACCTGACGAATCTGGATCTTCGTTGGAATCACTGCGGCCTGCTTGGGAATCGAGATCCTCAGAACTCCTTGCCCAAACTCAGCATCAATCCCGGCGACGTCGGCATCCTTCGACAACTGAAGCCGCCGCACAAACCGGGAATATCGTCGCTCATCAACGACAACGCTTCCGCCCTCTGGAACCTGTGGCACGGAGCGCTCGCCAGCGATGACCAACATTCCTTCTTCTACCTGAATCGCGACCGCATCCGTTGGAACGCCGGGCAGATCACACTCGACCAGATAGTTCCCAGGAAACTCAACCACACGCAAGGCGGGCGTCCGGGCGGGAATGGCCTCAGTCTTAAACACGTCCCGTACAATCTGATTCAGTCCACAATCCAGCTCTTCAAGAACATTTGTTCGACAGTTTCTTTTTGACTGGCAGTTCATGACAACGCTCCTCACTTGAAACGAAGACTTCATTCACTGCAATGAGCATCACAAAGATTGCTCCTTGATACTTGCAGTTCGTAAAACAGAAAAGCAACTGACGTTCCCATCACGAAAAATAAGTCGCAAACATATTCAAGTAAATAACTTACGACAAAAAAATAATAAATACGCCATTTTGGCACCAATCAAGAATCGCCAATAATAATGCCATATTGTCACCACACGGAAGAAAAACCGCCACAACGGCGGCCTAAACATAATTGTCACTCTGCCTGCCCCCCCGCAGCGTCACAGCGATCTCCCAGCAAGCGCCAAAGCGACTCGGGCAAGGTAAGAACTGGCTGATGAAAGTCACTACGCAGTGAACACTCATCTTCCTGCATGCTGTTGATTTCGTTCGCCCCGCCGTTTTCACGACGTCGGGAAGCACTATGATTGCCTTTGGCGAGGGCACCCAGGACCGTTATGCTCCACGGGAGCGCGGCATGAGTTAGCGAGGATTCGCAATGGCTTGTGCCGCGTAAGTCCTCCCACTTCCGTCCATTTTTAATGTCTTTTCTTCCGACCGTTATGGACGCGATGTTTCCCGAAAGCCTGACGTCGATCAAGTGGCAAGGCACCCAGAGCCCATCATGACGAAAACGACCTTTCAGGGTCATTTGGACGACCTCAGAACAATCATGGAACCTGCCCTCAGGGCTGCGTTGTCCCGTGTTGACTGGCCTGACAGCCTCGAATCAGCGGTCGAGTACAGCCTGATGGCTGGCGGTAAGAGGCTTCGACCAGTCCTGGTGCTTCTTGCGAATGAAGTCTGCGGAGGCTCTGCACAGGCTGCGATCCCTGCCGCCGTCGCAATTGAGATGATTCACACCTATTCGCTCATCCACGACGATCTGCCATCAATGGATGACGATGATTTCCGAAGAGGCCGACCGACAAGCCACAAGGTCTTTGGTGAGGCTCTTGCAGTACTGGCTGGCGATTGCCTGTTGACTTCCGCCTTTGAGGCGGTGGTATCCGCTCCCTTGCCCCCTGGACAGATTGTTGAACTGGTTCGCATTCTCGCTTCGGCCGCTGGCGGAGGCGGAATGGTTGGGGGACAGGTACTTGACCTTGAGGCAGAGCGAGGATCATTTCTTCGTGCGGAAAACTCAGCGTTGCTTTCAGAAATGACTGCGAATACTGGTTGCGGCCTCAAAGAAACAACGGTTTCGCAACAGGCAGTTTTGCCCGGTTCTACTGCGGAAAAAATCTCTCCGGGGTCGGCAAATTCAAATTTCGTGACGAACGATCCCAACCGAACAGCAGAGACTCGCGTAGTAGAACTCACCAGAATCCATAAAATGAAGACTGGTGCTCTGATTGCAGGAGCTCTGGAACTTGGCGCGATCTGTGCATCGGCGGATTCTGGAAGCCGAAACCAGCTTCGCCAGTACGGACACTGTATTGGCCTGGCGTTTCAGATTGCAGATGATTTGCTGGACGTAACTGGGGAACAAACAAAGCTGGGTAAAAAGCCCGGTCGTGATGTTGATCTTGGAAAACTAACCTACCCCGGCTTGCTGGGTATTGATGAAAGCCGCAAGAAGGCGGAACACCTGATTCAGGAAGCGTGTCGAGCTGTTGAAGTGTTCGGGGACCGCAGCAGATGGCTAAAGGATTTGGCCCGATTCATCGTTGAAAGAGACCACTAATGGCATTTGAGATACTCAGTAACGTCCGATCCCCTAAAGATCTGGCCCACTTGACCGACACGGAGCTTGTCAGCCTTTCAGACGAGATTCGCGAAGCACTGCTCACGATCGTCTCGGACCGCGCGGCTCATTTCGCCAGTAATCTGGGTGTTATTGAACTCAGCATTGCGCTGCACCTGACATTCGATTTTTCAAAGGATCGTTTGATCTGGGATACTGGCCATCAAATTTATCCGCATAAACTCATCACTGGTCGATTCGATCAGTTTTCGAGCATACGTCGTCGAGGTGGTCTTATGGGCTACCCGAATCCTGCAGAAAGCGATTATGACCTTTTCGTAACCGGACACGCGGGCAGCAGCGTTTCGACGGTGCTTGGCATGAAGGCCGCAGATGACCTGCTGTTCAAAGATGGCCGCAAAAGCGTCGCCGTGATCGGCGATGGCGCATTGCCATCAGGAATCGTCTTCGAAGCGATGAACAACGCGGCAGGCCTGAAAAAAGATCTGCTCGTCATTTTGAATGACAATAAAATGGGCATCTGCCCTCGCGTCGGAGGACTGGCCAGCTATCTGGATAAAGCTCGAGTCGCCCCGTTTTATAACGGCTTAAAACGAGATGTTTCATGGCTGCTCAATAAATTGCCCCTCGTTGGTGAATCCACCGAGAAGGTCCTGGGCGGCTTCAAGGATGCGCTGAAATCGTTTCTGCACGGCGGTATGTTGTTCGAAGAAATGGGCTTTCGTTATATCGGCCCGGTCGACGGCCACGACATCAAATCACTTCGCAGTTACCTTGAGATGGTTCGCGATGTAAAGGGTCCGGTTCTCCTGCATGTCTTTACGGAAAAGGGTCATGGCTTCGAGCCAGCGTGTAAAGACCCGGTCAAATTTCATACACCGTCGCCATTCAAACGTGATACGGAAAACGAAATCGTTCCGGTGAAAAGGTCATCGGAGATTTCCTACACAGAGATCGTCTCCGAAGCGATTCATGATGCCATGAGCGAGGACGAAAAAGTTTGCGTGTTGACCGCTGCTATGTGTGCGGGTAACAAACTGGAACGAATTCGTGACGAATTCCCGGATCGTTTTTTTGACACCGGGATTTGCGAAAGCCACGCCGTCGCCTTTGCCGGAGGAATGGCGAAGTCGGGAATGAAGCCCATCGTTGACATTTACAGCACTTTCCTTCAGCGAAGCTTCGATCAGATTTTTCAGGAGGTTGCCCTTCAGAACCTGCCGGTCATCTTTTGCCTTGATCGAGCTGGACTGTGTGGCCCTGATGGGCCGACTCATCATGGTGTCTTTGACAACAGCTATATGCGAATCTTCCCGAACATGATCGTCACGGCTCCGGGCGATGAGTTGGAAGTTCGACCACTGCTGGATTTTGCCCTGCAAAGTACCTCACCGGTATCGATTCGGTATCCAAAAACCAAAGTAGAGCAGGTACAGCGTGATGTCGCCCCGATCAGACTTGGAAAGTCGGAGGTGCTTTCGTGGGGCCAGGATGGGACGATTATCGCCTGCGGCACAATGCTCTCGCAAGCCGTGTCGGCTGCTGAACAATTGATGGCTCTGGGACTTAACGTAGGAGTCGTTAACGCGAGATTCATCAAACCGATCGACGAAGAAATGATAGCGAAGGCGGCGGGGACAGGATTTGTGATTACTGTCGAAGAAAACGCAGCAATGGGTGGCTTTGGAAGTGCCGTCCTGGAAGCGGCCAACCGACTAAGTCTCAACACGGAACGTTTCAGAATTCTGGCCATTCCGGACTCATTCGTTGAACATGGCGACCGTGATGAACTTCTGGCCGACCTCGGACTGAATGCTGCGGGCCTTGTTCGCGTCGCTAAAGAACTGAGCCAGCCCGTGGTGGCCATCTGATGGCGTGATGCTCAGCAGTCATTGGAAAACACAAAACCTCGGTGAATCACACGCGGACTCAGCCTTTCACGGGGTTACCGACTACCGTCCTCGCAACGTGAGGTGAGCTGGCAAAAGGTATTGGGCCTCGGACAGGGACTTTCGGCTTGCGGCAAAATGCGAATCCCGAAAAGATTCGCCCCGCGCAGAACCAGTTGAACGGAAACTGCCGTTCAGGGGCAGCGAGTACCCGTGCGAGACGTGAATTCGAGAAGGTCAGGGAGGGTAATACCGTGCGTGATTTTGCGGTGCGACGAGCGATGGTGCTTTCTGCAGCCGGCGTTTTGATGCCGGGTGTTGCTCAGTCGGACGAAAAATCTCCATCGCAGAATTCGGATGAAGGCATCACTCTCATCGATCCCCCGGACTCCCAGCGTATAACGCATGTTCGATATTCGCTGAGGATTAAGGGCAAACTGAGCACACCGTCCGCAGCGGGGACGACAGACTGGGATTTGAACAGTTCAGCAACGTTTGATTTTGATCAACGCCGTTTTGCCTCAGATTCCATCGGGCAATTCGGTTTTCGGGCAGTTCGTCGATTTCAGCAGGCGGAAACAACCTCGAAAGTCGGTAAAGAGCACGAGAATGAAGTCAGCCTTCCGCAGCAATCGAGACTCATTCAGGTCTATGGCAGCGAACTGCAGCTTGTTCAACTGAGTCCCGATGTCCGATTGACTCGTTCTCAGATTGACCTCCTGCAATTTCCCTGCGACCCACTCGCAGTCACCGGCCTCTTGCCAGACAGAAGCCTGAAGGATAGGAAAGAGAAATGGAACGCGGACGTCTGGGTCGTTGCCATGTTGTCGGGAATTGACGCTGTCGTGACACAGTCGGCAACGTGCGAACTGAAGTCGCTCTCAGCCGAGGAGGCCGTGGTTCTCTTCGAATGCCAGGGGACCGGAGCAATCACAGGATCATCAACAACTGTCAGCATCAGCGGCGAAATGGTCATTGATCGCAGGCAATCCGTGATCAAACGCCTCAAAGCCGTCCTGAAGGAGAAAAGAACTCCGGGAACAGTTAGTCCTGGCCTGGACGTTGTGGCGGACATCGAATGGACTCAGGAGATCGCGAAGCCTGCGACAGACCTTCCGGAGACAATGCCAGATGCCATGCCGGATGAACGACGCCTGCTTTTGACCCTCGCGACTCCCTGGCGAGTACTGCTGCTGCATAACCGCAGTTGGCATGTTTTTCATGAGACGTCGGAACTGGTTATGCTTCGCATGCTTCACCACGGTGCGCTACTGGCTCAATGCAATATTGCGTCAGCGCCATTGATGGCTGCCGGAAAATTCACCAGTGAGCAGGATTATCTCGCGGATGTGGAGCGAGCACTTAAGGACCGGGCTGGCCGAATTATCGCCTCGAATGTGACTCCTGACCAAAACGGCTGGCGAATTCATCACGTGCAGGCCGGCGGAGAAGCAAACAAGAAGACTCTGATCTGGGATTACTATCTCTGTTCAACAAAATCTGGTGAACAGATCTCCCTCGTCTTCTCACACGCAGAGGAAGACAATCGCAGTTTCACCGGAGTCCCCGACAAGATGTTGCAATCACTGACAATTCGGTCAGTTCGACCGAAAATTGCGTTACCACGCTGAGCAAATACCGGAAATCCGTCAAACGCTGCTCAGGAAATAACCGTTAGCGGCAACAGAATCAATATCGGGCAGGGCGTCCAATTGCCAACATTGCGCTTTAGACCGAGCGGGATTTTCGGACAAGTTGGACCCGCCGTTAGAGCCATGATATTCTCGGACGGACACAAATTGTCAGCCTGAACGCAGATACGCTCTTGCTGAATATTTCACTCGTCCTTTACCATTGGTTTGTCCGACCGTGAAGGATCGATCACAAT
>CAMAXD010000169.1 GCA_945861975.1 Candidatus Kuenenia stuttgartensis
CCGCCACCAGCAGCGAAAGCACCAAACTCTTCAGTCAAAATATCAGCTCCAGCGGCCCCCTCAAATTCTTTCCCGGGATACGACACAGCACCGCCCGAGCCGCCCATTCCGGCACCTTCTGGCATAAACGCGCCTCCCTCAGCACCACCGGGCATGGCCATTCCCATGCCTCCCCTGCCACCCATTCCGCTCATGCCTCCGCCTCCTCCGGCACTGCCGGAGGCAGCGGCATCACGGTCGCCGCCTCTGAGATGAAGCCGAAAGATCTGACGTATCTGAGACTCCGTAAGACGGGTTGCGCCTTCGTTGACGCGCGCAATGGATTTTAACAACGATTCCAGGAGCCAAATGTCTTCCTGGCAATTCCAAATTTCCGTAGACGACGGGCGAGAAGTACGCCAGGAATTGAACGGCTTGTGAGAGATCTTGCCGGAGTCGACCAGCACGAGCCCGTCCCCTTCCTTGAAGGGTTTAACAATTTGCAGCAACTGTTCAATCTGATCTCTGTAAATGGAAGCCCAGCGCGCACGAGTTGTGGTGTCTTTAAGATCCTGACGGTACGAGATCCCCTTCATGCTGTTGACAAGCGCATCCGGCCATTTGCGAGCATTCTTCTGTCGCTGGAGCAGTTGCCTGGAGGCACGATCATACGATTGCGTATCGGTTTCATTCTCCTTCTTTGCTGCGTCCACCCAGGTCTTATTGGGCTTCGTGGCCCCCTGAGTTGCCTTTGTGAAGGACTCGTCGACCTTTTTCATGCGATCGTCGATTTCAATGGCAATCGCGCCACTTGCCATCCACCATCCAACGACGACGAACACAACGGAAAGCGCGAAGCAAATCCAATAACGATGCTTGATGAGTGGCTGAAGCTTATCCATCTCAGAAACCTCTGTTTGACTGCAAACTCTGTAAGATCAGAACTGAAAACCAACAACTGGCCATCATCCAAAATTCAACTAGGGTGCTGGCGTCTCTACGGCCGCGGCCCCGTCCGATGGAACGGCCGCATCTGCAGGTTCGGCCGCCCCTTCAGTACCAGTTGACACTGGTGCGCGCGGATCAGCAACCTTGCGATCTCTTTCAACCGTTGGGATCCAAATGAGCTGAACAACAAAATCTGTTCTATCGATAACCTTCAACTGTTTCTTCTCGGCTTCCTTGAAGATTGGCCCTTTGCCGCCGAGAACCTGCCCCGTGCCGACGCCTCCCACTCCTTGAGCTCCTGGAAATGCCCCGGATCCTTCAGCCCCGGCATATCCCGCAGAACCCAGCCCGGCGGGATCACCGCCGGGATAGCCTGCCGCTCCCAGCCCGGCTTCCCCGCCTGGCATAGCGGCAGCTCCGGGACCTTGCATTGCCCCTGGCATTCCAGATCCCATGCCGGCGTATCCTCCGCCGCCATATCCACCCGCATCGGTCATCTGACTTCCAATACGGCGATTCGGATCGTACTGCTCACGCTCCAGCAAGCTCCAGGCAACGACAGGATAGGAGATGCCAATCTTTCCAACAGGAACTTCAACACCGCTGCTCTGCAATGTCCATTTTCGCAAGTTCGCAACCAGCGTCTTCTCAACGAACAAGCCGTCGATTTCAGAAAAGTCATGCTTCTCTTTGTTATTGAAGTAGTGATGACCTTTCAGAGTAATGATATAGCCTTTGCCTGAGGTTGGAGGCACCTGATCCAGCTCGCCAAAATCAAGCGTCTTCTCGGCGTCAACGAACTTCTGATGCCAGGCGGCAACGTCTTCAACCTTCTTGGCAGAAACCGAAGTGATCCTCAGCTTTTTCTGCAGCGTAATATCAGACTGATCGAGAGCGTCTCCCTCGTCGTATGGCATGCACTCATTGATGGCCTTGAAAAGCTCCATCCACAGCGAGCGTTTCTCGAGAGGAGCCACCAACTGCCCAATGTTCTCCAGTATCTTTGTATGCCCGCCTTCTTCAGCCGAAAAGGCTCCGTCCTGAGCACTAATTTCAGACTGAACCTGATCAACCAGTTTCTGCTCGTCATCCCATTTCTCAAATCCGTACGACTTCAGCACTGACGCACTGCCCATCGTGCTGACGCCCATCGCCAGCAGGAGTCCCGCAGCTGCGGCAATCGCCCACGGCTTTTTTCTGCGAATTCGGCGGTCAACGGCAATCTCAGGCGGCAGCAGGGTCGTCCGAATCCGAGTCTTACCGATCGCCTGCAGCGCCAAACCATACGGAACCGCAAATGTCATCATGTTGTCGATGAACAACGGGTCCGTCAGTACGGAGTCGCCCGTGACTCCGTTGAGGCTCTCAAGTCGCTCGACATCATATTGCAGGTTTTGCTGCAGGAACTTCTGCAGCCCAGCAAGTCTAAAACCATTGCCGACACCAATGATCTTGCGAATCTTCGCGGCACGATTCACACTGCCGAAGTAACCAATCGAACGCTGAATTTCGGACACATAGTCATTGAAGACCGGACGCATTGCCTGAAATACGGCCTTAGGATCCGGGGCCTTGGTTGCGTTGCACTTCAGATGCTCGGCCTTCGCAAACGTCAGCTTCATTTCACGAGTCAGCGCGCGAGTGAAGTGGTTGCCGCCAATCGGCACATTGCGAATCCAGATGCTGCGACCATTCGAAACCAGCAGTGTGGTATTATCCGCACCCATATCGAGAATAACGTAATAATCTTCGCCAGCCGGAGGCTCCGGAGTTTCAGCCGTCTTACGAAATCCCAACACGTCATAAGACAGATAGTTGTAAAGCGCGAGCGGTGCCATCTGGACCAGCTCGACCTCTTTGCTGTTATTCGTAAAAGGCTTCATCGCGTCATAGACAAGGTCTCGCTTCATCGCGAACAGACCGACTTCCGCCTCCAGCATGAAGCCACTCTCTTCCACGCCTCCACCGATCGGCTGATAGTCCCAGATCACATCTTTCAGATCGAACGGAATCTGCTGCCGCGCTTCGTACTTGACGATTTCAGCAACCTTGCCAGCCTCGACCGGCGGCAGCTTAATGAACTTGGCCAAAGAGCTCTGGCCTGGCACGCTGATCGCAATCAGATCATTGTTGATCTTGTTGCGTTCCAGAAAGGTTTTCATCGCCTCGCGAATCAGCTCTTCCGGAATGGCATCCGGCTGGCTCAGAATCTTCGGATGAGGCACGTAGTCAAAAGCCGTCGCAACAACGCGTTCGCCATTCTCCGACGACCGCAGCCTGATTGCTTTCAGGCCCGCCTGACCAATGTCAATGCCCCAAGCGCTGATTGATTCCGCCATGTGAAGCCTCTATACAATCCCGAAGTTCCGGATAGTTCAAGAACCAGTACAACCACGACATAAACGCTCATCAGCAGGGACAAAATGGCCCTGCCGCAGACGTCTTCGCGGCCAAAAGTCGTTCTGTGGTAACACTCTGCGGCAAAAGTACCAGCAGATTTGCGGTCTCGTCAACCAATTTTGAAACGGCTTGCCCCGGCAATTCTGTGAAATCCTGAAATCGCTGGCGTCTCAGGACTCACACTCCCTGCCCAACCGACGTCTTTGTCTGTCGGAATGTCACAAAACCAGAAAAACGGCATTTTGCCACATTGAACTCACAAAGCCTTCTCGATTATCGGTTGTCCTGAACCCGCAGGAGGCAAATCTCCTCGCCGCGGGTGGAATCTCTGACGTTAATTGCCACACTCTTGTTCCGGGAAAGTGCTGGAATCTGCAGTTTGCCTGCAAATTGGTGAACTTCTGATTTTGCGGTCCCCAATGCCTCATCACCCAAACTCCACGCAAGCCTCTCCGCACTATGTCAGTCTGTAACGATTTTTCTGAAATCAGCGTTCTGATCCCGGGCTATTCAGTCGAAGATCTGCCCACAGACCTTCCGGAAGAGGGTGCCTCCAGCCTGCTGAATGCCGTTGCGTGTGCATGGCATCCTCGACTTCTCAGCCGTTCGACCAGTAGCCCTCTGTTTCGCCAGGCGGAATCTCTCTCGGGATATCCCGGCCGTCGAATCATCCTTGTCCCGTCCGCTTCAGAATCCTGGATGCCTCACGAATGGCGTTCCGTACTGCGGGATCAGGGCCATATCGTGATTGCCAGTTGCGTAACCCGGGAAGAATGGCTTACGGCGATCAACGGAGCTCTCGGCGATGAATCGCCTGCTGTCTCCTCAGTGATCAGCGAAACAAAAGCAGATCAGGATCTCCTGCCACATTTTTTGTCGCTCGGAATAGTGCTGCTTCAAACTCAACTGCTCAGCCGCCGCCGTCATCACTTTGTTGATCCCGACAACATTCTGATCGGTCGCGAAGTTCGACTGGCGGCTGATGCCTTCCTGAATGGTGATAGCGAGACCGCTAAAGTTCATCTTGGCACGTGCTTCGAACACGTTCGCGAAACTCGCGAGCGGTTTCACCCCATGAGCTGCTATCTGATCGATATCTGTATCCCCAGTGATGATGAAACTCCCGAAGCAATTATTGATCTGCTGCAGTCGCCAACAAAGCTGAATCTGTTTGCGACGGGTCGTGATCTTGTACGTTGGATCTCCCGGAATCCTCAAATCGCTGACGCGTTATCGTCCGCCCTGAAGAACGAACGTATCGGCCTGCTTTCGGGCCACGATCATGAAACTCGAACCTCACTTGGTTCCATGGCGACAACCGTCGCAGACATTCAACGCTGCAAGACGTTCTTCACAAAGACTCTCGGGCACACACCTCGCCACTGGGCTCGCAGACGATTCGGATTGACCGCTTCGATGCCCGCACTGCTGAGTCATCTGGGTTTTGAATCCGCATTCCATGTGGCATTGGATGATGGGCTCTATCCCGATCGTGAGCGCAGTCAGTTTGAATGGCAGGCGCCAGATGGATCCATGATTGCCGCAGCCTCCCGCATTCCTCTGGCGATCGATAGCGCAGCCGGCTTTTTGAAATTTGCTGACCGCTACAATGAAAGTATGCAGGACGATTCCACAGCGACTCTCTTCCTCGCTCGACTGCCCACGCTGAAGTCGCCGTGGATGATCGATCTTCAGATTGCTGCAACCTACGCACCGGTGCTCGGTGAATTCGTCACAATGGATCAACTGTGCCACGTCGCCGGGGGAACTCGTCTTGCCGAACGTCACGATCACTCTGACTATCTTGCTCCGTTCCTGATTCAATCCTCTGTGTTGAAAACCGAGCCGCCAATTTCCGGCCCGGCGACTTTGCGTCTGTTAAATCAGCGACTGGAGTCGCTGCGGACTGTACACGGAATTGCCGGACTCATCCGAACGACAGACGGCATGACTGAGTCAGCCCAGCTGTTGTCGGAGTTGGAAGCTGCGATCGCCGATCTTGAACTTCAGCATGTCGATGTGCTTGATGCTTCTCCGGAACGAACACAGAAACTACACGAAACAGCCGCTCAGCTCACAGCACGGCTCCGCGAAATCGAAGTCCGACTGCTGTCGGTCGTCCAGCAACGAATCCCCGCAAAGGAGAGTTCCCAGCGCGGCCTGTTTCTGCTGAACTCACTTCCGTTCGCGCGATATGCGGCGATCTCATGGCCTGATGACTGGGAACGACCAGCACAATCCTCTGTTATTGAACTCGCTCAACGGAACAACGAGAAAGAGCAATTGCTGGTGAAGATTCCTCCCGGAGGATTCGCATGGCTGTCCGAATCACCTGCAAGTCAGACCGCACATCCCCTGATGATGGCAGCACGAGGCGAAGCTCCGCTGGCTGAACCACTCGTTCTTCGCAATCGGCATTTCGAAGTGACTCTCAGCGATCGCACCGGAGGAATTGCTGCGGTGACGTGGCACCAGCAACGAGGAAATCGGCTAAGTCAGCAATCCTGTTTTCGCTATGAACGTGAAGTGACTCTTCCGGATGACGGCAGTGGTGAAGTTCGCAAAGTGTCCTACGCCTTAGCTAACATTGTCAGTCAGCGCGTGGTTGAAGCCGGTATGGTGTTTGCCGCCGTGGAGACGATCAGCGAACTCGCCTCTCCTGTCGATGGGTCCCGGCTGGCGACCGTCATTCAGACAACTTCAGTCGATCGAGTTCAGCCAAGAATTCAAATTCATGTGCGGCTTGAAGATATCAAGCACAGCGTGAAAGGGAATCCGTGGCTGACCTACTACGGATGCCGCTTTGCGTGGGATAACGAATCGGCTGTGATCACACGAGCTGTCATGGGGCAAGCGGGCGGCTTTCGAGCAGAGCGGTTTGAGTCGCCGGATTACGTCGAAGTGAGCGACCATGATCATCGCCTGATGATTGTGTCTCATGGACGCCCTTATCATCGACGATCGGGGCCTCGAATGCTGGACAGCCTGCTGATCGTAGAAGGCGAGTCTGCGCGTGAGTTTCAGTTTACCATTGAATTCGACCAGCCGTTTCCGCTTCGCACTGCAGTCGATGCCATGACACCGATTTCTGTGCTGCAGACAACAGGTGCTACGCCCTCAGGAGCAGCCAGTGGATGGATTCTGGGGCTGTCCGCAAAGAACGTGGAAATTGTGAGCACAGAACACAAACAGGCGACGGAAGATCAATCCGAATGTTTAACCCTGTTGTTGTCGGAGACGGACGGAGTCACGGTGGACTGCCTGATCAAAACAGCACGGCGGCCAACGGCAGCGTTTGCAGTGAATGCCGACTTGACGGAAAAATCCTCGCTGGCGATTTCAGATCAGGGCACAATGGTTTCTTTGACAGCGTTCAGAATCCGCCAGGTGCAATTGATGTTTTGATTGGACATGAGTTGATTAACAACCCTGCACTCAGAACGTCAAGTGCCTTAAAAGATCCCGAGCATGTCTTTGGCGTCATCTGTCATGCGGTCCGGAGTCCATGGTGGCGACAGCGTGATGGTGATCGTCGCTTCGTCGACATCGTCAAGTCGCTCCAAAGCCATCTTTGCCTGCTGGACGATCTGCGGACCAGCAGGACACGCCGGGCTGGTTAACGTCATCTGCACCGCGACCTTGCGTTCTGTTTGATCAACGGAGTAAATGAGTCCGAGATCGACGATGTTGACCATCAATTCCGGGTCAATAACCTGCTTGAGCGCTTCGATAAGTTCGGTATCAGTGGCCATGGTGCTTCGCAATTTTAAATGTCGAACCTGGAATAAAGAATTTGAACCCTGAGTCAGCCAATGACTTAACGTCCGGCCCAAACCGCCCCGTCACGGATCTCTGTCTTAAACACACGAATGGCTTCCGTTGCGGGCATGCACAACGCCTTACCTGACCTCAGATCAAATCGAGCCGCATGACGCGGGCAGACGATGGAGCAGTCCTGGATTGGGCCATTCGTCAGAGGCTGCCCATCATGGGAACACACATCTTCGATGACAAAGTATTCATCCTGAATTCGAATGACCAATGCAGGAATGTCGTCGACATAGACTGTTTTGCGGTCTCCGGACTTTAATTCATCTGTTCCAATCACCCGTTCCATGAATCACATTCTACTTTGAAGATTAAACTGATGGAGTTGTGCCAGGCTGCCAACTTGCACCACAAAATTTCCGGATACTACGAACTACGCGTCAAACAGCAATTGACTCGATTCCGAGTTTACCTTGAACCGTACGGCTCAAGGTTTCCCGAACAATCTCGACCGGGATTCGATCGTAAACCTTCTGGAAGAAGCCTTCGACAATCATGTGCATGGCTTCGTGCCGATGAATGCCGCGACTCATGCAGTAGAAAATCTGCTCTTTGTCGACTCGACCAGTCGTCGCACCGTGAGTGCATTTGACATCGTCCGCCTCAATTTCGAGGCCTGGAATGGAATCACATCGAGCGTTATCGCTCAACATCAACGCGTCGCTTCGCTGATAGCCGTCCGTCTGTTGAGCAGCCGGATCAACCTTGATCATGCCACGCCAGATGACTCGAGATTCATCCCGCAAAACTTCTTTGTAAAGCAGATCGCTATGAGTGCCCTGAGCTTTGTGATGCTGCTGGGTGTAATAGCTGATCTTCTGACGATCGCTGACGAAAGTCACGCCGTTCACTTCCGCAGTTGCGGCTCGACCATTCAGATTAATATCCTGATGGATGTGAGCAAGTTTGCTGCCCAGACCCACTACGGTCCACTGCAGGGAAGCATTGCTGTCGACGCAACCTGCCTGATGGGCAAAGTGCCATGACTTCTGATTCCAGTTCTGCAACTGAACGTAACGTAGATTTGCGTCTCGGCCGACGATGAGTTCCACGCAGCCCACATGCAAGCCTGCGATGTCGTCATTTGCGGAGGTCGTCTCTTCCAGCAAAGTCGCTCGCGCTCCGTCTTCGAGGATGATCAGCGTGTGACTAAAATCAGCGACGCCATCTCGGCTATGAGCGATTAAACTGTGCAGTGGTAATGCAACTTCGACATTGCGAGGAACATAGAGCAACGTTCCGCCAGTCCAGAATGCTGCATGCCAGGCAGAGAAACGATCCGCGTCGGTCTGCACGGCCTTTTTCATAAAGTACGGCTCAAGCAGTTCGCGATGAGTGGTCATCAATCCCTGAAGTTCACCGAACAGAACTCCCTGCGCGCGAATCTGATCTGAGACGGTTGCCTGAGTCACCTGGCCGTTCACATGGGCGACGGATCCACCGTACTCTGTCTTGTCACTCAGCAGTGTGGAAATTGAGGAGGAATCCACTGTTCCGGCAGACGGCCGAAACTTTCCTGCGTTGAAGACACGGAGATCGACTCGCTTAAACTCTTCAGGATCAAGTTCACTCTGAAGCAGCGTCTGGTACTGATCAAACGCCGCTCGGCGAGCATCCGTGATCCAGGACGGTTCGCTGCGAGTGGCGAGGAACTGTTCGAAGACCTCAGAGGAGAAGCCGGTGCGAGAAATATCGATGGTTGTGGATGACATGTTTAACTCTCAAAACTCAATTGAATTCTTTGGGCAAGTCTTCAGGTCTGATTGCTTGCTGTGAAGTCCTTAACAATCGCAATACTACGACCGTGTCGCCGGAGGTACAAAATACAGCACGATAGCTACCTTTTTGCCCTTTCCCCATGAGTGCCTCTCGAATGAGATACTTCAGTCCGTGCAGTTCAGACGAAAGACCGTGGCTGTCGGGTTGAAATGCTATCTCCTGCAGCTGCCGCCGAATAACAGCTTCCCATTCTATCGCCTCATCGATCGAATGGTTGTCAGCCAACCAGACTGCGTTTCTCAGAATGTCTTCTTCTGCGGAGTCTGAGAGCCTAACGGAGCGATTCATTATCCTTCCTCAGCAGGAGTGCGTTGCGAATTCTTTCCATCGCTTCGTCAAGCGGAACGGTTCGCCCAGCCTCCATATCTGAAATGCCCTCACGAATCAGCTCCGCGTTTCTCTGATGTTCTAATGCGGCCATTGCTGCCACAAACATTGACCGCTGAACAATCACAAAATCGTCATCAATTCCTGGCACATCGACGACAACAGCTTCTCCTTTTGCTGCCATCAGGGCTTTAGCCACTTCTTCGCTGAGTTTCACCATGGCGATTTCTCCGCAACAAATCAGTTGATCCGCAGGGAACTAACCAACCGAGCCTTCCATCTGCAACTCGATCAGCCGATTCAGTTCCACCGCGTATTCCATCGGCAGTTCTTTCACGAGCGGCTCGATAAAGCCGGTGACGATCATGGCCGAAGCTTCTGCTTCCGACAGACCACGGCTCATCAGATAGAACAACTGCTCTTCAGCAATCTTGGAAACGCTGGCTTCGTGCTCGATTGCCACGTTTTCTTCTTCAACTTCGATGTACGGATACGTATCACTTCGGCTGGCCGGATCCAGAATCAAGGCGTCACAGACCACATTCGAGCGGCAGTTGACGGCATCCTTGTGAACCTTCACAAGGCCACGGTAACTGGACCGACCGCCACTCTTGGAGATGCTCTTGCTGATGATGCGGCTGGAGGTATTCGGAGCACAGTGCACCATCTTCGCTCCCGCATCCTGGTGCTGACCTTCACCTGCGAACGCTATCGACAGAGTTTCTCCGCGAGCCCCCGGCTCCATCAACCAGATCGCTGGATACTTCATGGTCAGCTTGGAACCGAGATTTCCATCGATCCATTCCATCAGTGAGTCGCCGTACGCCATCGCTCGTTTAGTCACGAGGTTATAGACGTTGCCGGACCAGTTCTGGATCGTCGTATAGCGACAACGTGCTCCACGTTTCACTATGATTTCAACCACTGCGGAATGCAGACTATTGCTGCTGTAGGTCGGAGCGGTGCAACCTTCCACGTAATGAATCGCGGCCCCTTCGTCGACGATAATCAGCGTCCGCTCAAACTGGCCCATATTCTGGCTGTTGATGCGGAAGTAAGCCTGCAGGGGAAACTCGATCTTTACGCCCTTCGGAACGTAGATGAACGAACCTCCTGACCACACTGCGGAATTCAGGGCAGCGAACTTGTTGTCCCCGGGAGGAATGATGGTCCCAAAGTATTCGCGGAACAGTTCCGGATGATCTCGCAGAGCAGAGTCCGTATCGGTAAAGATCACGCCCTGCTTTGCCAGGTCTTCCTGAAGGCTTCCGTAGACCACTTCAGAGTCGTACTGCGCTTTGACACCGGACAGATACTTCTTTTCCGCTTCCGGAATTCCCAGACGATCATAAGTTCGGCGAATTTCTTCGGGCACATCATCCCAGGAAGTCTCCTGCTCATTAGCAGCCTTCATGTAATAAAAGATGTCCTGGAAATTCAGATCAGACATGTCTCCGCCCCAATTTGGCATTGGGCGAGATTCGAAAATGGCCAGAGATTCCAAACGGAATTCTGTCATCCAGGCTGGCTCATTTTTCAGCTCGGAAATCTGTCGCACAATCTCTGCGTCCAGGCCTTTTCGGCTCTTGAACGCATAGTTGTCCATCGAATCATGGAAGCCGTATTTGTACGAGCCAAATTCCACATCGTTCTTGACCGGGGTATCAGTTGACATGTGATCTACTCACTTGATTTTGTTGGAGGATTCACGCGCAGACCAGGATGAACTTCAATGGTCCACAATTAGTCGAACATCAGACAGCAGCAGCAGCTTCCGCCTTGGCATTCTCAGCGGCCGCTTCCGGATGGCGAGCACGAACCGTCGCGTATCCGTTGGCATGCAATTCATTCGCAAGCGACGCATCACCAATCTCAACAATTCGGCCACCCAGCATAACGTGGGTAAACTGTGGTGGATTGAATTCGAGCAATCGTTCGTGGTGCGTAATGATCAACACGCCCATCTGCGGACCGGAGAGCTTTGCCAATCCTTCGCTGACCACGCGGACAGCATCACTGTCGAGACCGCTGTCTGTTTCATCAAGAATCGCAAATCGCGGCTGCAACATGGCGAGCTGCAAAATCTCCATGCGTTTCTTTTCGCCGCCAGAGAAACCGTCGTTGAGGTAACGGCGAGCAAATTCCGGGTCCATTCCCAGTTCGTTCATTCGCTCGCGGATTTCCTTGCGAAACTCACGCATCCCGATCAGGCCTTCGCCTTCCTTGCGATCAGGATTGCGGATGTTGGTAACAGCATGACGAAGGAAGTCAGCGACTTTGACCCCGGGGATTACCACGGGATACTGAAACGCCAGAAACATCCCAAGGCGGGCACGCTCATCCGCTTCCATCTCAGTGACATTGACACCGTCGATCTCGATCGAGCCGTCCGTCACCGTATAGTTTGGATGCCCGGCCAGAGCATAAGCAAGCGTACTCTTGCCCGATCCATTCGGACCCATCAAGGCGTGAACTTCGCCCTGACGAATCTCCATATTGACGCCCTTCAGAATCGGCGTCTCACCCACATTGACATGCAGATTGGAAATCTTCAACACAGCACTCATCGCAACCACACTTCCTCAAATGTGCAC
>CAMAXD010000170.1 GCA_945861975.1 Candidatus Kuenenia stuttgartensis
CCGATCGGTGCAATCAGATCCACCACGCGAGTACTCATGAATTCCGCGTTGTCGGCGAGTCGCAGACGCTGTTCGGGATGCAGCGGGGTCAGGTCATCAAAGAAGACTTTGTTCGTCAGCAGGTTCGGGTCTTCGCCATTGATCGCAGCAACTCGCAGCAAAGCGAAGTAGCGTTCGTTTTCCTTCGGTGGACGAATCTGCCCGGCGACCGTAGCTCCCGTACGCAAACCGAAACGACGAATCTGACTGGGGCTGACATAGATATCATCGGGACACGGCAGGTAGTGATAATCCGGACTGCGGAGAAATCCGAAACCGTCCGGCAGAATCTCCAGCGTGCCCTCGCCGAACATCAGACCGTGCATCCGAGTTCGTTCTTTGAGGATCTTGAAAATCAGATCCTGTTTTTTCAGCCCGTGGTACTCAGTCAGCTTTTCCTGTTCCGCGATCGCCAGCAGATCCTTCATCGACATTCGCTGAAGTTCAGCGATATTGATCTCATTGCCTTCAGGCGGAGCGAAGGTTTCGGAAACCGGTTTTTCGACCTCGTCGGTAACTGAATTCTCGTCAGATCGCGGCGAGTCAGAACGGCGAAGAAGGCGTGGATTTCCCGGGGGGCGTGATTCGTCAGGGCGTGGTGTTCGAGAAGACATGGCCGCTTCGGGCCTCCAGACAGGCAGTTTTGGAAGGTGGACCGGCAACACAAAGAAGGGAGAGATCTTGTGACAGTTCAAACGCCGGTGAGATTTGAAAATGTCGCCGTGGTGTCGAGGAGTGTCGAACAGCTCTGCCAGAAGCCTGCGGAGAATTCCGTTCGACAACTTCAGATTTCACGGATCAGGATCGACGATGGGAATCAAAAAACAAGGAATTATCAGAGAAACACAGAGTTGGGAAACACAGAGTTGGGAAACAATTTCGCACTTGGCCACAATTGAGGCAATGGTCTAAGCGATGCATCTCGCGCAAATCAGGCCTCATTTTGTACTGTGCAAAGAACTATCATCAGCAATGATCTTCATCAAAGCTTGCTCCATCTGGTGAGCAGCCACGGAGATGTCTCCGGAGTTGTCCACACAGAAATCAGATCTTCGCCGTTTCTCCTCAAGACTCAGTTGCGAGGATTCTCGCCGATGATGCTCTTGAGCCGACCAGCCTCGTGTCTCAGCGACTCGTTTTCTCCGCTGTTCAAGAGACGTGTCAATAAAAATTACGGCGTTGCATTCGTCTGCCCAGCCCGCTTCCAGCAGCAAAGCAGCATCCAGAATAATAGCCTCCGCATCCTGCGGAGCCGAATTGATTTGCCGACAAATCTCTGAGCGAATGGCCGGATGCACGATCGTGTTCAGTTGCTGTCGCTTCTCTTGTTTATCAGAGGAATCACCAAAAACCTGAGCCGCCAGATTAGGCCGGCTAATGTCCCCGGAAGAATCCAGAACCTGAGTTCCAAACGTCTTCACAATCTGGTCTTTGATTTTCTTTACCGTCAATTGTTCGTGGCCAATGCGATCTGCATCAATAAAATGCAGTTGCAAAGATTTCACATTTCGCACAACCGAACTTTTGCCAGCCCCCACACCGCCGACAAGGCCGACGAGTGGAACGCGCGCAGCGGAAGATTCAGATGTGCTTTCAGATGACAAAGGAAAAATCAATGAGAAGACTGGAAAGACAGAGTCTCGCGACAGCGAGCAAATGACGGGATTGTCTATCACCCACGCGGTATTCCGTAACCAAACGTCAGTGAAGGGGATTTTGATGAGTTCTCACCGTTGCGGAGCAAGCCGTAGGCGTCAAACTCAAAAGATCGGAGTCAATCCCGGGGCATTTTTCCGCTACCCCAAGACTCACAACAGCATGTTGCGGATTGGTTTGGGCATTGTCAAATGCTGCAACGCCCGGAAATTCAGTTTTCTAACGACTGCACGCATTTCGAAAGGGTCAGCCTGACTGACCCGAAGCCGCATTGCTTCGGGCAGGAGGCCGTCACAAAAAAAACCTGCTCTGTGAGTTCAGCCACTTTTGCATGGTGAGCCTTCGACAGCTTTCCATGGATCCGCGGCCTGGTGGCTGCGAAAAAAGGCGTTCGCTATGATGAGCCGTTCCCACACCTGCCTGTCTGTTTTGTCGGAGTCTTTTGGAATGCTGTTACGCCGACCTTTTCGTCCCACGCTTTTCCTGACCACGCTGTGTTCGTTGTTTCTAATGTTGTGTTCGCCTGCTGCTGCTCAACAGGCGGAAGATCCGTTTGCGCTGGGGGTTCGCACGAGCGAAGCCGTTAGCCCTGCGGAGCAACAGGCGACCTTTTCTGTGCCACAGGGATTCACCGTTGAGCTGGTTGCTTCCGAGCCGGATGTTGCCAAGCCGATGAATCTGGCGTTCGACAAACGAGGTCGCTTGTGGGTCAGTAGTTCGCTGGAGTATCCGTTTGCGGCAGCCCCGGAGCAAACTCCCAGAGACACCATTCGCATCATGGAAGATCAGGACGGCGATGGAAAAGCGGACAAAGTCACCGTCTTCGCTGATGAGTTAAACATTCCAATCGGCCTGATTCCGTACGGTGACGGGGTGATCTGTTTCAGTATTCCAAACATCTGGTACCTGCGTGACACCGACGGTGATGATCGCTGCGACAAGCGAGAAGTCTTATATGGGCCATTCGATACGACTCGGGATACTCACGGCATGTGCAATGCGTTTCGGCGCGGCGATGACGGTTGGATTTATGCGTGCCATGGATTCAACAATCGCTCGGAAGTCGCCGGAAAGGACGGCCATAAAGTTGTCCTTACTTCAGGGAACACATTTCGTTTTCGTCCCGATGGTTCTCGGATTGAGCTGTATACTCAGGGGCAGGTCAATCCGTTCGGCATGTCGATCGACCAATATGGCGATGTCTACACGGCCGACTGTCACACCAAACCCGTGACGCTGTTGTTGCCGGGAGGTTGCTACGACAGCTTCGGGCGCCCTCATGACGGTCTGGGATATGTCCCCAATGTGATGGAGCATCTGCATGGATCAACGGCGATTGCCGCATTGGCGTTGGGCGAACATTTGCGATTTCCAGCGGAGTATGCGAACAGCACGTTTGACGGAAATGTGATGACTTCGCGAGTGAATCAGAACACCTTGAAACGAACAGGTTCCAGCGTTCGAGCGATTGAACAACCGGATCTGGTCAGCAGCAGTGATCCCTGGTTTCGGCCGGTGGATCTGGTCGCTGGTCCTGATGGTGCGTTATACATCGCGGATTTTTACAATCGAATCATCGGACATTATGAAGTTGACCTGAAGCATCCGGGCCGCGATCGGTTTCGTGGACGACTTTGGCGAGTTCGCTATGCAGGAACTGAAGGTGCGACGAATGCCCTCGATGGCTATGGACAGGACCTGACGGCTTTGACCACCGACCAATTGCTTGAAGTGATCAAGACCGCTCCCGAAATGCAAAAGCGGCTGGCTCGTGATGTGATCGCGGATGATCTGTCAGCCGAGACGACCGCGACACTTAAACAGCATCTTTACGACAACGATTCTGTTGTACGCCGTTATACTCTGAAACTACTGACGCTGCGAGATGCGTCAGTGATTGATGCGATTTCCGCCGGAGTGTCAGACAATGATGAACTTGTCCGCGTCCACGCTTTCCGCGCGCTGCGGGAAGTGACTTTGCAGGAAGCCGATCAGGCAGCGACATCGCAGATTCTGAAAAAGGGATTTGGCGACTTGTCGGCGATGGTGCGACGCTCGGCCGTAGCCGCGGCTTCTCGACAACAGTCGCAGGAATTCATCGCGCCGCTGCTTCGCATGTTTCACACGACCGATCTGGCTGACGTGCATTTGCGACATTCGATCCGGATTGCTCTGCGGGATCATTTGCGGCATGAAGACTGGTTCCGAACGGTCGCCACAGATGCAAGAGTCGGTATGGACCGCCTGGTTTTGGCGGATCTGAGTCTGGCCGTCAAAACACCAGCGGCGGCGGAATTCGTGGCTGGCAATATTCAGTTTCTCGGTGTGTCTCAGCCCACGCGGCTGGCTGAGTATTTGCAGTTTGCGGCGGCTCATGTTTCGCCGGAAGCAGCCGAAGGAATTGTGGTTGCCGTAAGAGAGCGATTCTCCGGGGATCGTGAGCTACAACGCGGATTATTGAATTCCATGCGTCAGGGGTTTGCTCAGCGAGGACAACAGCCACCGGCTGCGGTACGAGCCTGGGCCATGGATGTAGCGATGCAGTTGCTGAACATGAAAACGCTCGAAGATCTTTCGGCATTCGACGTCGTGCCTGCCGTCAGTTGGGCTTATCAGCCGCATACAGCCGCACCGGACGCCAATAATTGTTGGGGAGTTGCACGGTCTCGCATGTCGGCCGACGGCGTAACAGGAGCAGCGTTTTACAGCAGCTTTGAGCAGGGTGAACGCCGGACGGGGATTTATCGTTCGGCACCGATTGAGGTCGGCGATAGCCTGTCGTTTTACATTGCGGGTCATGATGGAATTCCGGACGCGCCGTTGAAGAAGGCCAATTTTGTGCGGCTGCGCGATGCTGCGTCGGAAGAGCTGCTGCGGGAAGCTTCTCCATTGCGGAATGATGTGGCCCAAAAGGTTGAATGGAAAACGGATGATCTCCGAGGACGAAAGGTTGTCGTGGAACTCGTCGACGGCGACAGTACGTCGGCATATGCCTGGATTGCAGTGGGGCGATTTTCAGACGATCGACTGAACCCATCCGATGATCAGCAGCGACAGCTCGCGGCCGCAGAACTGATCGGAGACTTCGGACTGCAGGAACTGCGACCGGCCATTGTTCGACTGTCGACAGTGAGTGGAGTATCCCGTACTTCGCTGGTCGCCATCGCGAATTCGCTGCTGAAACTGCGGCCCGATTCACTGCTGACTGCCGTCTCAATTGTTCCAACAATGGCTGCCGCTTCAGACGCGTTGGCCCAATCGGCTTTGAATGCGATTGTGCTGGAGAACTCAGAGGACGCTCGCAAGGTTCTGGAAGCGGCATTTCAGGTGTCGACGGCCGCTGAGCAGTTGCTGATTGCTCAACCGCTTGCCGCCGATCTGACAGGCGCTGAAGAACTGCTGAGACTCATGGAAGCCGGCAAGGCGTCCACACGATTACTGCTCAAGCCCGCGATTCAGCAGCGTTTGACCGCGATCGCCACGGAGGAATTAAAATCGCGAGTGGTCGTGCTCACAGAGAAGCTCCCCACGGAAGACAGCATCGTGGAAGAGTTGCTGACGAATCGTCGAAAAACCATGCAACAAGCGGCGGGAGATATTCAAAACGGCAAGGAGTTGTTCAAAAAGAATTGTCAGATCTGCCATCAGATCGCTGGTGAAGGAAAACAAGTCGGACCAAATCTGGACGGAATCGGTAATCGCGGGCTGGAGCGAGTTCTGGAAGATGTGTTGATCCCGAATCGAAATGTCGACGTGGCGTTTCGAACGACGACCGTGGTGACCAACGAAGGCAAAGCCTACAGCGGATTGCTGAAAGAACTGGAAGGCAATCGCATCAGCATCGTCGACAGCCAGGCGAAGGAAACGATTCTGCAGACGAACATCATTGAAGAACGTCAGGCGTCTGCGAATTCTCCGATGCCATCGAATGTGGGCGAGACATTGAACGAATTGCAGTTGCGAGATCTTGTCAGTTTCCTGTTGTTGCAGAAGAAGATCGTCGAAGGCACGAAGCCGTGAAGGTGGCTACCTGTTAAAATCGTGCGGCCCGAAGATGGCTCGGTGAGCATCATGCTGGACTGCATTGCGCAGCCGTTTTTTAAGTGGGATGAAAGACTGTGACCATGGAAATACTCAAGGAACTTCTTTCCACAAATACGTTTCAGGGGAAAGTCGACTGGATTGGAATCTCGTCGGGGCCACGATCAGAGATTAAGACGCAGGACACCGCTCGTATCGTGACGGGCGGCGTGGAAGGCGATCATCATTGCCGTCCGACGAGGCAGTCCAAGCGGCAGGTGACGTTGATTCAGGCGGAGCATATCCCGGTTGTGGAGGCGATTCTGGGGCGAGGAAAGATCGATCCTTTGCTGCTGCGGCGAAATCTTGTGGTTTCCGGCATCAACCTTGCTGCATTGAAGTATCAGACGTTCCAAATTGGGACAGCGGTACTGGAGGGGTCTGGCAATTGTCCGCCGTGTTCCAGGATGGAAGAGAACCTCGGGCCAGGTGGTTATGCCGCAATGCTGGCCCATGGCGGAATCACGGCGGTGGTCGTCTCGGAAGGTGTTGTGAGTTTGGGGGATGTGGTTTCCGCTCTTCCGTTGGCGTGAGTGGGTGAAAATCTCGTAAAGTTGCAGAATGCTCTGCAGATTCCGTGTTGGAATTGTGTAGCAAATTTCGTCCAGTCGTCTCATTTTGCGTCGTGCATCGAGAGCCGAAACGGACGGACAACAGCGTCTGAGTAAAGACACGAGGTGGTTCTGGGAACGTTTCGGCCGGTCACTTTTCCGCAGTGGCGGGGTGGATGAGACTTGAAAAGAGTCAGGACGATCCGACAATTGGTGCATTGATTTGCTCCGGTGAAGATTTTTCAGGTGCAAGGCGACAACTGAAGATGTTTGCAAAGCTATTTTCCAGAAACTCGACTCGACGACGCCCCAGTGCATGGGCTGCCTGTTGTGCGGCGGAGTCTCTGGAGGTTCGCAGTTTGCTTAGCGCGGTGGTCGTGCAATTGGCCGCCAGTCTCGACAATACAATTTACAGCGTGCCCACGGGTGACCAGGCGAACGGTCAGGGTCAATTTATCGTGGTGGGTGGGACTGGCGGTACCGCCGCAGCGCGTCGAGGTTTGATCGCGTTCGATGTCGCCGCAACCGGGATTCCGGAAGGCTCCACAATTCTTGACGTCGCGCTGACGATGAATCTCGCCCAGACGGCGGGTGGTTCGACCAATGTTGCAGTGCATCGATCACTGCGACTATGGGGCGAAGGTTTTTCAGATGCTTCCGGGACAGAGATTGAAGGAGCAGCGACCAATGGGCTTGATGCCACGTGGATGTTTCCTCAGTTTGGAGGTACCGCGTGGGCGAAACTCGGCGGTGACTTCGCCAGCGCATCGGCGACTGTAGCAGCGAGTGCACTGGGGGCGTATGAGTGGTCCGGAGGAAATCTGGTCGCAGATGTTCAGGATTGGCTGGATAGTCCTAACTCGAATTTTGGCTGGTTCATCAAGTCGGCTGAAGCGTCCGGGAACATGAAAGCGTTTGTCAGCCGAAACTCGGCTAATGCCGCACTGCGACCCACTCTGGAGATCACCTACGAAGAACCCGTCATTCCAGGGATTGTCGAGGGCCGCAAGTGGCACGACAAGAATGCCAATGGGATTCGTGAGTCGGAAGCGACTCTGGGCTTGAATCTGCAATTCCCGGGTGGTGAGTCGCGTTACAACAACTTTGGCGGAAAAGAGTACTGGTACCAGTCCGCCGTTAACAATGCGTGGTACTTTTTGAGTGCGAACGGCAATCTGGTCAAGTGGAGCGGTAAAGCCAAATCGCTGACGGGGACTGTTGTGGATCAGCTTGATCCGCAGGTCTGGCATACTCCACAGACATTGCTGGGTTCTACTCAGAAGTCGCCGGAACCGTGGATGAATGGCTTTGTTTTCGAACTCATTAACTCGGCCGGGAAAGTTGTGGCCACGGCGACGTCGCGGGATATCGATCGCAATGGGGACGGCGCGATTCAGCAGGAAGCCGAGCGTGGCTGGTATCGCTTTGATAACCTGATGCCTGCGAATTACACGGTCCGTGAAGTTGTACCTGAAGGTTGGGTGCAAAGTGCATCACGAACTTCGTCGGGAGCGATGGAGGCTTTTCAACTGGATCAGAAATTTGTGCTGACGCTTTCTGGCACTGATCGGAAGAATTTTGGTGGTCAGGATGAACGCTGGATGAAAGGATCAAGTGGCTGGTTCTACATGACGCCAGCGGGAGATTTTTATCGCTGGGATGGCAAGGCTGTAACAACAAAAACGCCGCTGTCAGGAACCTTTTTGGCTGCTCCCGGGATTCCCTACTATCGCGACATTTCTCTGCTCCACGACGCTAAAAACCCAGTTCTCAGCGTAACCGAAGGAGCGGTGCTGACCAGAATTAACTTTGGCAATTACAAGCCTACGATTGTTACAGGCCAGGGAACGCTCAGCCAGATCCCTGCTTGGATCAGGAATTCGCCCACGTTCACGACAGTGGTGAAGCCTGGTGGAACATCCCAGCCGGGGAGTAGTACACAGGTTTACGTCTGGACAATTTCTGTGGTTGATCCAAATGCCCGAACGGACGAACTGATCCATTACAATTCATCGGCCGCCAAGGGTACAAAAACAGTCGGTACAAAGACGCCTGCAAGCACTTTTAAGACGACGTCAAGCAGCACCGCAGCCTCAACACTGATCAATCTCAGTTCCATTGATCAGGGAAAATTCATGATCATGGACGTTGTGTTTGCAAATCTCTGATGGCCGCTGGAACCACTGGGCGGTGCATCGTTTTTGAATTGCCGATGATGCTCTGCAGCGCAGGACTAATTCCTGACGTTACCCCATGATCAACCCGTGGTGGCCAGAATGTTGTTCGAAATCGCATCCTTGAAATGGTGTGCCTTCCCATTCGCTTGTCACACCCTGAAAATCCAACGCTTTCATGTTGGGTGTGTCCAGTGAGCCTCCGCGACCGCAGGCACTCCACTTCAGTCTCCACTTGATTCAAGCCGGAAGTTACTGCCGGACTGCTCCTGTCCTGATCTGGGCATGTTTGATTCGACAGAGACCAAACTATCGCGACAGTCGGTCATAAGCCACCCGGAACAGCTCATCACAGTCTTCAAAGCTGCCGGTCTCAAGGCCTTTCCTGAACCAGTAAGCGCGTTGCGCAGATGTTCCATGTGTGAAGCGTTCAGGCACGACATATCCCTGAGCTTCCTTCTGCAGCGTATCGTCGCCAATTCGATTCGCGGCGTTGATGCCTTCTTCGATGTCACCAGACTCCAGAATGTTATAGTCCTTGTCCGCAAAATGCGCCCAAACGCCTGCAAGGTAGTCCGCCTGCAGCTCCAGTCGCACTGACATCTGGTTGGTCATTAATTCATCGCCCTGAGCCCGCACTTCGTTAACACGGTCACTGTAGCCGGTCAGGTTCTGCACATGATGAGCGACCTCGTGAGCAATCACGTAAGCCTGTGCAAAGTCTCCGGCCGCTTTGTGTCGCTGGGCCAGTTCTTCGAAGAAAGCCGGATCGATGTACACCTTGGAATCGCCCGGGCAATAAAAAGGGCCCATGGCCGCACTGCCCGTCCCGCAGGCCGTACGCACGCTTCCACTATAGATCTCGAGTTTGGGAGATGTGTAACTTCCGCCCTGAACCTGTTCACGGAACAACTTCGTCCAGACGTTTTCGGTGCTTTTCAGCACCTGGGAAATGAAGACTTTGGCCTCATCATTGATGCCCTCACCAGGCTCGGCAGGAGCCTGGGCAGCTCGTTGCTGCAGAGCTTTGGCGGCCCCAACGGCCAGCCTCTGCTTATTCTCATCAACCCCCATGAGGTTCATGACGATCATCATCACGACCAGCAATATTCCCCCACCACCTGCAGCCATGACCGGTCCGCGACGACCTCGACTATCAATCACGTTTTTGCTTTGCTCGTGTCCATCAAGTCGCATGGATCTGTCCTCTATCAATGAATGCGGGTTGACTGTTGTTTATGTGAAACTACGGGTGTTTATGTGAAACTACGGGCAAGGGAAAATCGGCTGATCTCCGATGGATGCAAAAGACGTCGCACCGATAAAAAGACAACCGGCATTTGGATGCTTCTCAAGCTGCTCAGCTGGCATATGTTCGATCGCAGAAGTCAGCACCAGACAAACCTGACCGTCACGTTCTATCAACTGCGGGCACGTGACGCGAGGAGACCCCGGGCATGCCCAGACCGCTTCCAGTTCGCCGGTGCTGACGGAATACTGTCGAGCAGTTCCAGCGGTTGGATCACCGGGGTCATACAGAGCAACAATCAGGCTTTTGTGATCCGGCGTCAACAACATGCCATCCGGAAAAACGGATTCGGACGTCAGATCAACGACAACCTCAAGCAGCCCAACGGTTCCTTCGGCAATATTCAGCGAGCACCGTGTGATCTGCTTTGTGCAGGAATCAATATCGAACAGAGTCAGATTTCCAGACGCGTCGCTGATGATCGCTTTTCCGTTCGAGCAGATCTGGTCGTTTCGCAGTTGGATTGTTTTTCCATCACTGCGTCGCCACAAGTACAGACCGGCCTTCTGTGTCTTAAACTCCAATTCCTTGCACCCAAAAATGAGGTTACCATCGTAGACCACGGCATCATTGATGATCGTGTTGGTCACAGCGGATTCAAGTCCCTCAACAAGCGGAGTAAACTGCCCACTTGATGTGTCGAACAGCCCAACGGACCGCTCAAACCCCGTCACGAAAACTCCCGCACGATCCGTGGGAAACGCAAACCCCGGACGCCCGGGAAGATCAAAGGTCCGGTTGGTTCCATCGCTCAGGTTCAAAACGTTGATCGAGCCCACCGTAGAGTCTGCTCCGTGCTGGATTCCGACCCAGCTCATTCGTCCCTCGCCCAGTGAATAAGGGCCTTCCGGAAGAAATCGCAGAGCAGCCGACTCTGGACGAAACAACACTTCGGCTTCAATGGTATTCACAGGAACGTTTGCCTTCATTTGTGAGCAATTCTTGGGACTGGTCAGATCGCCAACAGTATCCGTCGGATGGCAAATCAGGATCTCCGTTGTGACCTGCTCAATAACCTGAATCATGACGATGTCGCAGGTCGCCTGTTCACCGAAGCCGTTCTCATCAGCAGGGACGTTGGCATTTTCTTCGCCGGTGCCTGATTCACAACAGGCGATTTCGACCTTTGATTCGGATTCCATTCTTTGCAACGACAGCACTGCATGTCGAGCCGCATGTTGTTCGGCTTCCTTCTTGCTGCGACCGCGGCCGATTTCAAAGACCGCGTCTTTCACTTTCGCGGCAACTCCGAACTCACGCGCGTGATCGGGCCCGGTCTCTTCCAGCAGCAGATACTCCGGCGTCGTGCCTAGTTCACGTTGAGTATACTCCTGAAGCTGGCTCTTAAAGTTTTCTGTATCCAACGGTTGACACAGCGCCAGCTCTTCGCGAAACCCGAACAGAATGAATTCGCGAGCCGCCGACAGACCACCATCAAAGTAAATACCCGCGATCAGCGATTCAATCACGGCTGAAAGGATCGATTCCGGAATGCTCTGCAATCCTCGCCCCACGAGAATCAGAGGAGCGATCTCCAGCAGCTTGGCAACTCGCGCGCAGACCTGACGGCTGACCAGATACGATTTCATCTGAGTCAACTGGCCCTCACGCTGATCGGGATAGAGCTGAAACAGATGGTCGCAGATCACGAGCCCCAACACAGCATCGCCAAGGAACTCAAGACGCTCGTTGGAATCGAGTCGCGTTTCCGCTGACGAACTGTGAGTCAGACAGCGTCGTAATAGTGTGCGGTCTTTGAATAGATACCCGACACGGGTTTCGCACAAACACAGAATCTCGTCAATGGATGACATGCAAATGCTTGGAGACGAAGTGAGAAAGGAGAGATGAATTGTTGCCCCGCATGATATCGACCTCCCCACGCTAATGCGAAGTATTTGGAGTTTCCCCCGAAGACGTCTCATTTCTCTGAAGGAATGGGGCGAAAAAATCGTCCGGCATGGCTGTGGCAGGGGCCGTTTGCAACGATTGCTTCAGGCGGGAGGCCGAGTTCTTTGAATTATTCCGATCTCATCGC
>CAMAXD010000171.1 GCA_945861975.1 Candidatus Kuenenia stuttgartensis
CCGCGATTCGAGACGTTCCACCGAATAGACCGCGGGTTGACTCGACCGCGACGAATGCCGCGTGCGTCGCACCGTCGCCGAACAGAGCGCGGGCTGACTCGACCGCGATGAACGCCGCGTGCTGCGCGTGCTTGGCACATTCGCCGAGGGACTCAGATGACGCTTCAAACCAGACAGCCAGAAAAACAGGGACATGGTGAACTCGTCTCTAAGCGACGCAAGTCGCGGTGAAAAGTCGGGACAGATTCAGCGTTCAGGATTCAAGGTGAGCCGGGGGTTCCGAACTGCAGCACTCAATCCGCATCTCCGCAGCAACGCGCGCACCATCCTGATCGTCAGGCGGTCCCGGCGGGGACGACAGTTCCAGAGCTTCAGTGGTCGTTGTCATTAAGATTCTTTGCTCGTTTTGCAGGGTCTTGTTTTTTTTATGGAGTAACGTTGTGAGCTGCTGCGTGAAGTGAGTGGCCTGTCGACTGAGTCTTCAAAGAGTGAAACGCCAATAAACAGCGTTGTTCCCTGCATCAGCAGTAACGCCAAGCCAGCGTGCCGGCCTGACTCACAGCACGGCTGTGATCACCTTGAATCGACTTTCACAGTTTGAACGACTTCCACACTTCATGCTGCAGCAACAACACAGCACTCCACAGGTCGCGGCTAAGACCACGGACGGTGTACTGAGATGAGCACCTTAGGCCTGGTGCTAAATAAACGTCCATCAGTACAGACTATTCAGTCCGGTGTGCTCATAACTGAATAGGGATACGCCGCATACCTGTTTTCTGTCCAAATCATCTCGAAATGACTAACTGCTCCGCCGCAGAGACAACCACGCCAGAAGACACTGAAGAAGTCGACGGTAAGAGCGGAGAATGCGGGGTACGTATTACATCCCCTTACGTTATTTGTGTCTTTGCGGCCGGATGGCTTTGGGAGAAGACATGCCGTGCCAGTCACCGGCCATGACGCAGTCTGTGGAGTGCGATGCGAGGGCTTTTCCGGGTCTAACTGGACAGCGCAATGTTTGAAGAGTCGGATTCACCGAAGTTGCCTTTTGATCAATGTTTGCCGCGTGAACGCAGTCCCTTCTCCCCCCAATGGCGTGGACTTATAGTAGCCGAACTCGCCACGAGTTCCGGCTTTCCTGCCAAATCACAGGAAGTCTACGCGACTTCCGCTGCAAATTTACCTTAAGTCCACGCCATTGCCTTCTCCCCCCTTGGGGTAGAAGGTGGCCTATAGGAAGTATGAGGGGATCTTTTGCCCATTAGATGCGACTCCAGCAGGTTCTGACCGAGCCTTCTGGGAGTTTTTTACCGAAACTCGTCGCAGCAGGCTGATGGACATGCATTCGGTAGGATGAGAAAGGCAAACTGCGGTTGACCCAGTTTTTGCCCAGAGTGACAATCAGGAGGCAATTGTTACTCCTTATTTAACCAACAGCTCACAAAATGAATTTGTCTGGCATGGAAGTCAGCTCGCTCAGCCTTCGTGAGACATTAGGCCCGGTCAGTTTTGTCAGCGCCGGGGATGTTATTGCGTCTTCGTTTTGCTGCGACAGCCGTAACCTTCGTCCGGGAGAAGTCTTCGTGGCTGTCCCCGGGAAATCTCATGACGGCCACGGCTTTATCGAAGCTGCGGTTTCCGCGGGGGCGTCGGCGGTGATGGTTGAACGGCCTCACGCCAGGATCAACATTCCTCAATGTGTTGTCCCTGACGTCCGCGCGGCTTTTGCAAAAATCTGCTTGGCGCAGCACGGGAATCCTCAGCGAAACGTCACCGTGGCCGGTGTGACGGGAACCAATGGCAAGACCACATCGACGTGGTTACTGCGAGCGATTCTTGAATCAGCCGGTCGCACCACGGGTTTGCTGGGGACCATCGAATACAGCAACGGGCGCACACGTTCGACGGCTGCACTCACCACACCAGCTCCACCGCAGATTGCGCAGCTGTTTGCCGACATGGCCAAACAACAAGCCTCTCACTGTGTCATGGAGATCAGCAGTCACGCTTTGGATCAGCGCCGTTGTGCGGCGTTGCCGTTGGCCGTTGCGGCAATTACGAATATTACACGAGATCACTTCGACTATCACGGCGACGTCCGCAATTATCGAACGGCAAAAGCTCGAATCGCCGATCTGCTGCAGCCTGGTGCTCCGCTATTGATCGGCGTGGACGATCCGGGCTGCCGAGCTGTCCTCGATCTACTGCCTTCAAGCACAAATGTGACAACATTTGGCTTCACAGAAACTGCACAAACACGTGTTGAACTGACTTTGGCCACTCCACGATCTCAGACTCTGCGAATGCACCTGAGGTCTGGAACGGTTGAGTTGATCTCGTCCCTGGTCGGACGCCACAACGCTCTCAATCTTTTGACGGCAGCGGCGATGGCCGAGCAGCTTGGCATAGATTTATCGATCATTGCCGGCTCACTTTCAGCCGTGACAGAAATTCCCGGTCGCATGGAACGCATTGACCTGGGCCAGCCTTTCACGATACTGGTCGATTACGCCCACACCCCAGACGGCATTACTCATTGCCTTGCGACAGCTCGCGCGTTGACTCGAGGACGCGTGATCCTGGTATTCGGTGCAGGCGGAGATCGCGATCGCGAGAAACGACCTTTGATGGCTCAGGCTGCGGTTTCTGCGGACTGGATCATCGTGACTTCGGACAATCCACGTTCGGAATCACCGGCAAAGATCATTGATGAAATCTGTCAGGGCTTCGCGTCGCTGGAGCATGTTCAAGCCTGCGTCGATCGCAACATGGCGATCCAGAAGGCCGTGAGTCTGGCTCAGCCAGGTGATGTGGTCATCATCGCCGGGCGAGGTCACGAGTCCATTCAGCAGATTGGTTCTCGCTCGATCAGTTTTGATGACCGAAAAGTCACTCGTCGTATCGTGCGGGAACTGCAGGCTTCGCGATCCGATTCAGAACACCGCGTCCCCAACGCAGTCCCCGCCTGATTTCAGCTCCTTATCCTTGTGCTCAATCGTAAGGAGCAACTGGTTGTTGATGAGAGATTTTTCAAAACCTGAAACGTTAGAAAGGGATGGAGATGCGAGAATTCTTCGCCAAACATCCCTCGCTGACGCTTCGCGTTTGGATTCAATCAACCGCCGGCCTGTCCCCTGAACCCACAACGAACCGGGATCAATTCTGATCACGGTTCTGGAAACTCTCTCATGTTCCCCTGCAACGTTACGCAGTTGATCAGGATCGTATCCGGACAGACGACAGCCACGCCGGCTGACGAACCTGTGACCGGCATTTCCATCGACAGCCGCACGGTCAAACCGGGCGATGCGTTCTTTGCGCTGCCGGGCTCAAAGAGTCATGGAGTTCTATTCGCTGACGAAGCAGTGGCTCACGGTGCAGTCTGTGTCATCGCGGAATGTACCGCGGCAGAACAGAATCAATCCCGATCTCCTATGGTGCGTTTCCATTCCACCGACAGTGTGGAAATCGATAGCCGCATTATTCGCGTTTCTTCAGCACTCACGGCGTTGCAGCAACTCGCCACATGGAATCGGCAACAATCGGCCGCTCTGGTGATTGGTGTCACCGGCAGTGTTGGTAAGACAACCACACGACAGATGATCGCGTCGGTTCTGAATCGCGAGTTTCACGGCATCCAGAGTCCCAGAAACTTCAACAACGAACTGGGCGTTCCTCTGAGTCTTCTGCAGCTCAAAGCAGACCATGATTTCGCCGCGCTCGAAATGGGAGCTGGACGAGTCGGCGAGATTCGGAAGCTCACCGAGATCGCTCAACCGGAATTCGGAGTGATCACGCGAGTCGCTCCGGCCCATGTAGAAACTTTCGGCAGTCTTGATCTGATCCGGCAGGCCAAACAGGAACTTGCAGAGGCCATCGGCCCGGATGGAACCGTCTTCCTGAATGCAGACGATGATGCTGTTCGGCAGATGGAGGCTTCTGTTCGCGGCAATATCGTGTTGTATGGTTTCAGCTCTGATGCACACGTCCGGGCGACGAACGTTGTGACAACTACAAACCGATCCGTCATCACGGTGGATGGCCGCGAGTTCCAGTTCCAGGGGCCTCGCCATCTGGCAACGGCCGCACTTGCCGCGATCGCTGTCGGACGCATCGCTGGAATGGCAGACAGTCGAATCGCTGATGGGCTGGCCGGATTCCAGCTTGATGCGGGTCGCGGACGCATGGTCAATCGTGAACCGTGGACAGTGATTGACGATTCCTACAACGCCAGCCCGGCCAGTGTTGTGGGAGCTATCCAGGGGCTCGCCGACTGGCCCAACTCCAGACATCGAATTCTGGTGCTCGGCGACATGCTGGAACTGGGGCAGGATTCAGCCGCCGCGCATTTTGAAATTGGCCGCCAACTGGCTTCTTCAAAAGTTGATCACACACTGGTCTATGGGCAGTTCGCGGAAAGCGTTGTGGAGGGCGCCCGGTCTACCGGAATGACTCTGAATCATATATCCGTCTTTCATGATCTCGCGACGCTGCAGGTCATGTTGGATTGCATCATGACTCCCGGTGACGTCGTCCTCGTGAAGGGCTCAAGAGGCATGCAGATGGAGCACGTCGTGCAATGGCTGCAGAAACAAGGCGCGGCCTGTTCCACTCGCGCAGCCGCGTAATTGGCCATCATTGACACGACGGAGTCGGCGCGAATAGAAACATTCCGGAAGAACGATCCATGAAACTTCGATATCTCCTCTCCGTGGTGATAGTGTTCACGATTCTCGCCGGCATCAATGCCAGTCACGCTGATGAAGTACCGAAAGCGATCGCCAGTCCACCAGAAGCACGTCCCACGCTGTCGTTGTTTCAGGCGTTGGTGCTGGGCATCGTCGAAGGGGCGACCGAGTATCTTCCGGTCAGCTCCACCGGCCATCTGCTGATTGCCGAACATCTGATGGGAATGGACGCCGACGAACGACAAAAAGAAGCCGCCGACTCGCTGGCCATCTGTATTCAGTCAGGCGCGATTCTGGCCGTGGTGATGTTGTACTTCGGACGTATCAGGCAAATTGTCGTGGGAGTGCTGGGAAAAGATCCGGATGGGCTGAAACTGTTGATCAACCTTGTGATCGCGTTCTTTCCTGCAGCCATTCTGGCGCTCGTGCTGAAAGACTGGGTGAAGCAGCATTTATTCGGAGTCCTGCCTGTCGCCGCCGCACAATTGGTCGGCGGTATCATCATTATTGCTTACGGTTTTGTGACACGAAAAAGCAATCCCAACGAAGGCAAAGAGATCTCTGAATTGTCACGGCCAGACGCATTGCTCATTGGAACTCTGCAGTGTCTGGCGTTCTGGCCGGGATTCAGCCGCAGCCTCGCCACAATTCTAGGCTGTCGATTTGCGAAGCTGAAGATGATGGCGTCGGTCGAGTTCAGCTTTCTGCTGGGCCTGGTCACTCTGACTGCTGCCACAGGATATGAAGGCCTGAAGCATGGCAAAGAAATGATTGCAGACTATGGACTCGCGATGCCGCTTGTGGCTCTCGTGACAGCCTTCGTGGCGGCTGTCGTCAGTGTCCGCTTCATGGTGGGAACCCTGGGGAAATATGGACTGACGCCATTTGGATACTACCGAATTCTGCTGGCCATCGCATGCGTGCTTTGGTTGCAGCATTAATTGCACAAGTCGCTCAACGGCAAGTTGCTCAACGGCAAGTCGCAGGCGTGCCAAGCCCGACCTCCGCATGCAGACAAATCGCGTCCGCACTCCATTTATCTGAATCGCTCTCAGATCTTCGGCATGCCAATATCCTCAACCGGCTTTCGCACGAATAAAAAATACACAATCGTGCCACTGACGATGACGGCCGCCATGCCGCCCCACAACTGCCAACGCACAGTTCCCAGCACAAACAACCAACCTGCCAAAGCGATCAAACCGGGGATCGGATAAAACCACATGCGAAACGGCATCGGGACATCCGGGCGAGATGTCCGGAGCACATGCAGCGCCAAAATCTGAGCAATAAATTGCACCAGAATTCGCACCACGACAGCGGCTTCAATGACGGTCTGCAATGGCAGATAGCAGAACACTGCCGTCAAAGCTCCTAACGTCCACAACGAGACGACAGGATACCTTCGAGTCGGATGAACCTTCGCAAACTGTGGCAGGAAATCTCCGTTCACGGCCGCTGCAAAAGGAATCCGCGAATACCCCAGCGTGATCGCAAACATACACGCCAGAACGGTCCAGAGAATCAACCCTGTAAACCAGACGGCCACCTGATGGCCATAGAGCGTCTCCATAAACAGCGAAGCGATCTGTGTCGACTTCATCGCTTCTTCCCACGGAACAACTGCGATAATGGAAAGATTCATCGTCAGATAAATGCCGGCCACAACAATTACTGAAGTGATCACCGCACGCGGAATCGTCTTACCAGGATCGCGAACCTCGTCACCCAAATGGCAAATATTGTAGTATCCCAGATAGTCATAAATCGCGATCAGCATCGCGCCGCCAAGACCGTGAACCCATTGTCCATTCATCTTGAATGCATCGGGCGGCAGCGTGATCAGCTCGCTGTTGAAATGGATCAGGCCGGACACGATCACGGTGGCCACTGTGATGATCGTCCCAACGCACAGGATCAGCCCCATCTGGCCGACAATGTCAATGCGACGTGACAGCAGCCACGTCACGATCAAACAGCAAAATGCGGCCACAGTACTTGCACCGCCGGGAATGTGCCATTGCTTCAGAGTTTCCGTCATCTGTGGCCAGACGAATTCCACGTACGGCATGGCTCCGATGTAGCCCGAGGCAACTTCCAAAGTGCCGCTGACCAGAAATTGCCAGACAAACAAGAACGGCAATAGCCGAGCCCACGGCGATCGATGGCGGCCAAAAATCTCACGGAGGAAATGATAGGTGCCGCCGCTTCCGGGCAAGGCCGCTCCCAATTCGCTCCAGATCAGACCGTCGCAAATGACCAGCACAGCCGCAATGATCCACGCAATCAGGGCCTGCGGTCCGTTCATGGCTGCAATGAACAGAGGGATCGTGACAAAAGGCCCAATCCCGACCATGTTGGAAATATTCAGCGCAATCGACTGAGGCAGCCCGAGACCTCGCACCAGCTTTGTGTCTGCTGGCTGACTATTACTTGAGACGTGGGATGCAGGATTCGGATCACTCAATGCTTATCACTCCGGCAGAACGGCGTTGTGATAAATTTCCTGCACGTCGTCACACTCGTTCAGAAGGTTCATAAACTTCTCGAACATCGGCACGTCGTCAGCATTCAGATCTTTGTTTGCCTGAGGATGAAACGTGATCTCCTGCACTTCCAGATCAATCTTCGGGAACGCTTCCAGCAACGCGATTTTGACCTTGAAGAACTCACTGGCCGGAGCGAACACCGTGACCTGACCATCCTTGCTTTCGACATCGTCAACGTTGATGTCAGCATTCAACAGCGCTTCCAGGACGGTATCTCCGTCGTCGCCCTTGAATGAGAAGATCGCCAGATGATCAAACATGTGAGCGACAGAGCCGGTTGGGCCAAGCTTGGCTCCTGTGCGTGTAAAACAAGTGCGTACATCAGTGATCGTACGGTTGTTGTTGTCCGTTAAACAATCCACGATCACGGTGCAACCGCCGGGCCCAAACCCCTCGTACCGGACGGTGGCAAAGTCTTCGCCGCTGCCGCCTTTGGCTTTTTCAATCGCCTTCTCAATAACGTGACTCGGCACCTGTTCACGCTTGGCACGTTCGATCATGCTTCGCAGAGCAGGATTGTTTTCGGGGTCGGGCACACCGTTTTTGGCCGCAACATAAAGCTGCTTGCCATACTTCGAATAAAGCTTGGATTTCTGACCTGCGGTCTTGAAGATCGAGGCCTTACGATTTTCGAAACTTCTTCCCATGGCGATCGTCACTTGCGTTGTTACAAAACTGGCGGGTGTCACAGAACCTGTTTCTGCTGACACGAGCATCCTAGCAAAAGCCGAATCATCTGCCTCTGCCAACGCAAAGATTTACGATCTCCGATTTCCGCCACCTTTCACGGAAAATGTTGGGCGGTTCGCAATGGCTTCCATAAACGGTTCTGGCAGCCATCGAACAAAAACTGTGCTTCATCCACAACTTTATCGTTGAATGAGACGCAATGGGCTCATTGGCCTGCACTTCATGCCCGGACGCTCAAACAACGGAAGCAAGCAACAGCACACGGTGTCGACATCCCCAGGCCAAAGAGATTGCCTCACTGCGCTGTTGCGAGCAGCTCAGGCAACCGTCAGATAAAAGAATAGTCCAACCTGATAGGACGCTACTGACGTTGTGACCGGGAATACAATTCGACTTCGTAATCGCCACATCACCAGGAGTGTTGAAAGGACACAAATTGTTCCAGCGAGTTTTGTGCGAACAAAGATGCCGATCTTGCCGTTGTCTATTGCCAGCAGCCAATAACCAATCGGATTCTCTTCTATCGACAACATTTCCTCTTCAAAATGCCAGATCAGATAAGTGTCGAACAGTGACACGAAGGCAATCACCATCATGGCCAGAGGAAACCAGATCTCTCGCATCTTTCGGAATACAATCTTGATCAACACGGCATAATCTCCTTTGACTTGAAGGCCTGACAAAACCGGTACTGGCTCCCGCAAAGATTCCGGGATCACTCAGCGAAAGCGACCGGAATGAACATCTGTCGCGGTTTTGTTAGTGCCTCTTAAACTATCTTCCATGGAGTCATTGGGGGACGTGGGATGATCTCAAGGCAAACCTCAGGCCAATGAAGTTCTGTCTCGAAGATTCATCACTCGTTTTTCGAATTCCAGACTGAGGAACCTGTTCATCCGGCAATTCCTGTCAGTTCAATCGCCTCGATCGCGCGCTGTGAGTGCAACGCTGCTCAAGCACAGCGCTGAGGGTGGTCATCATTTTCCCTCGATCGAAAATAGCACTGCTGACCAGATTTCATCCTGTTGTCTGAATTCGCTGCTTCGGTCAGCATGGATGCAGGATTGCTGAGCGTTATGTTGAGCGGATCGCTGAACATCGATCAGTGGGAGTTTCCATGCCTCAGTTAAGTCCCGGTTAATCACCGGTTAACTTCAGCCATCGCCACACTGATGTTCACAAAACATCTGCCAACGCATGCGGAGGTGCTCGACCGAGGCGACAATTTTTCTCGTCGCATGCACGTTGGACATTCCTGTCCGACTGGGCTTCGACAGCCGTGGAAATCCATCCCTCCCGAAAATCAGGTCTTGACACAACACGGGTCCTGCGAGTCTCTGTTTTGCCCGGCGAACTCCGGTTTTCTTCTCTCGATGCGTCTGTCCGAGGATTTCACTTCGCCAATTTCCGCCAGTTTTGCTATGAAACGCGTCTTAAAGGATTTATCAAACCGCGTCGCCGACAAACAAGGGTCTGAGGCGGCGGCGGATCGTTGACGTTACTCCGAGAAAGGTTGATTCCCACATGGCCATTTTTGTTGACAATTCTGAAACGATCGGACGGACGCCTCTGGTGCGAGTCAACCGGCTCACCAACGGGCTCAAGGCCACCATCCTCGCTAAAATCGAAGGCCGCAATCCGGCTTACAGCGTGAAGTGCCGCATCGGCTCTGCGATGATTTGGGAAGCCGAGAAATCCGGCAAGCTGAAGCCCGGCATGGAAGTTGTCGAACCAACCAGCGGGAATACCGGCATTGCTTTGGCTTATGTCTGTGCTGCTCGAGGATACAAGCTGACCCTGACGATGCCGGAAACCATGTCAATTGAACGCCGCATGATTTTGCGAGCCTTCGGAGCGAACCTGATTTTGACTCCCGGAGCCGAAGGAATGAAAGGCGCGATCTCTCGCGCGGAAGAGCTGGCTCAGAAGGCCAACTGCTATATTCCTCAACAGTTCAAGAATCCAGCGAACCCGGAGATTCACTTTCGCACAACCGGTCCGGAAATCTTTGAAGACACGGCAGGCAAGGTGGACTATTTTGTTTCGGGTGTTGGCACCGGCGGCACAATCACCGGGGTCACTCGTTACCTGAAGCAGGAGAAGGGACTCAACATCAAGTCGATCGCCGTTGAACCAGCCTCCAGCCCGGTTCTCTCCGGCGGCGCGCCGGGTAAGCATCGAATTCAAGGGATTGGTGCTGGCTTCAAGCCGGACATTCTCGATATGTCACTGGTTGATGAAGTGATCCAGGTGACCGATGAAGAAGCCATGGAGATGGCCCCACGAGTTGCTCGCGAAGAAGGCATCCTCTGCGGGATCAGTTGCGGAGCTGCGATGACCGCCGCTCTGAAGATCGCTGCTCGCCCTGAAGCCGCCGGCAAGACGATCGTCGTGATTCTGCCGGACTCCGGAGAACGCTACTTGTCGTCTCCAATGTTCGACTACGCCCGAGAAATGCCAACGGCGTGATTTTGGAAAAAGGTGCAAGGCACCTCGCATCATCAGCCGCAGGGGGTGCAGTCGCGGATGATTGTTACTTTGGAGCCGGATTCGTGAGAATTTGGTGCAACTCCCGGGAAGTCATCCGAATTCTTACGAATCCGGCTACTTTCTTGTCCCGTTTGCGAACCCAGCCATTTGTTAAAACCCGCCAGCCGGAATCAGCTTTTCCGCTGATTCCGGCTGTACGGTCTGGCGGAATTCTTCATCTCGGCAGCATCCGGGATTTCCGGAATCGGCAGTTTGCTTTTCTCCTCGCCGCACGATAAATTCCCCGCCACAAGGACGATTAGCTCAGTTGGTTAGAGCGCCACGTTGACATCGTGGAGGTCGTTGGTTCGAGTCCAATATCGTCCACTGGTTCACCGTAAGGACTTACGTCAATTTTGGCGGAGTCCTTTTTTGTTGGTTCATCTCGAACTGACACAAAACTGACACAGCATTGTGGTTGCATTGAGTTTGCACCGCTGGGCTGCCAAAGTCGCGCATCCTACGATTTCAGTTCCTTCATCGGCTGTTAATCGAGGATTTTGCCATGGCAAGTGTTTCTGTTGATCCTGTGTCCAACCAGTTTCACATCCGCTTCCGTTTCGCTGGTCAGGCCTTTAAGCGATCACTGAAGACCGAAAGCCCCAAGGAAGCGACGGCAGCGCTCGCCCGTGTGGAAGAAACGCTTTCCCTGCTTCAACGAGGCGTCCTTGAGCTTCCCGCAGATGCCGATCCTGCGACATTCCTGCTCTCGGCGGGCAAGACCAAACAGCGACCGCAAAAGGCCGAGAAAGCCCTCACACTTGGCCAACTCATCGATTCCTATCTGAAATCTTTGCCGGAACAGGCCAAAGAAAAGACGACGCTCAAGACCGAGGCGACCCATATCAAGCACTTTCGAGCTCGCCTCCCCATGAGCAAGCCGGTCGACCTACTGACGACTAACGACGTTCAACAGTTCATCAATTCGGAATCTCGTCGCAAGGTCCGAGCGAAGTTCATCAGTCCAGACACAATTAAACGGCACATGGATACGCTGAAGTGCATTCTCAACTGGGCCGTTAAGCAGGAACTCGTGAAACAGGTTCCAACGCTGTCCAATCTTGTCTTTGGAAAGCGGGATGAGAAACTGCCATTTATGACGAGGGCAGAAATCGAAGCGATCATTTCCCGTGGAGGTACGACACCCGAAAAAATCAAGCAGCTTTGGGATTCACTCTATCTCAACATCAATGAAGTTCACGAAGTACTTGAGCTTGTCAAGAAGCGAGCCCGCTACCCGTTCCTATACCCAATGTTCGTTTTCGTTGCCTACACGGGGGCTCGTCGAAGCGAAATGATGCGGGCGACCATCGATGACTTCGATCTTAAAAATGGAACGGTACTCATCCGTGAACGCAAACGGAGTCGCTCTCGTT
>CAMAXD010000172.1 GCA_945861975.1 Candidatus Kuenenia stuttgartensis
CTCACCCTGCGCGCACAGGCAATAAAATCCAGGGATCAGCTATAACCTGGCCAGCGCCTAAAACCGTCAATGCGCCTAAGACCTGGACAATCGATACAACCTGGCCACGCTCTAAATCGCTGACTCCACAAAGCGGTTAAGTTCAACGATGGGTATAACCTGATGCATGCCGCAGGCTTGGGCCGCTCACAGTATCGACCGGGAGAACTGGAGCGAAACCGCAATCGCCTTCTGAATCAGACTGCGGCCGTTCTGGATGAACAGATTGCCTCTGATGCTCTGGTGGTGTTCGATGCGCACCTGGCGGTGCCTCGCGATTCTGATAACGGTCCGCCGGCACCTCGTTCCCCGCTCGCGGTACGATTCTCACGCGAGGGTCGAGACGCCGATGCGGAAATTGAACTGATCCTCGAGACACATAGCAGCCCCCGACAGATCCTGATTGTTTCCAGCGATCACCGACTCCACAAAGCGGCCGCTCGCAGAAAGGCAACCTGCATCGACAGCGAAGACTTCCTGCGGCAGTTCGACCAGCCAGAACCGCTCGGCGCAATCCGCAAGAAAACAGCAAAGCTGACGAAGATTGCGGCGAGAAAACCTCTGCCCGGAAAGCCGCGATCCACAACGTCCTCCGAAAAGACTTCTCAGGACAGCGAACAGGCAAAGGCAAACGAAGCGGAAGACTACCTTGAGGATTTCCTGATGATCGACATCAGTGACATCAAACGGTCTGTGCGGAAAGAGAAGTTTTAACAGCTTAGTCCAGTACGAACCTTTCATGGCGCAAAACTGTCGTCACGGTCGAGCAACTTCTCTGGGCAAGTCATGTTTCCCGGGCAAGTCATGTTTTTTGGGGCAAGTCATGGCAAATGGCGGAACCTCATTTCAAAGTTCTGTGCGCTGGTTTCAATTCAGACATTGCCCTTATTATTATCTCACGGGATATTCGCGGCAGCTTCACCGTGAACTCCGGGGGTTTTTCTGTAAAGCCGATCCATGAGTTTTCCTCCGCAACAAATTATCCTTGGCGAGAGACACTTGACGTTGCGGTACGTTGTTGTGGAGGCGGATATCGCCCGCGTGCGGGAAATCGTGAATTCGACAGGCTTCTTTCATCCCCCTGAAGTTGATGTCGCCGTTGAACTCGTTGAAGAGCGGCTGCGACGCGGAGATGCCTCCGGGTACTTTTTTGCCTTCGTGGAGTTTGATGGCAAGGCGATTGGGTATTCGTGCTACGGTCCGATCGCCTGTACCGCAAGCAGTTACGATGTTTACTGGATTGCTGTGCATTGCGATGAACAGAAAAACGGCATCGGGCGATGGCTCATGACTCTGACCGAACAACTGATTCGCAGTCGAGAAGGCCGACGAATCTATGTCGAGACATCCGGACGGCCCGATTATCTGCCGACACGAAGTTTTTACGAACGATGTGAATACGTTAAAGCTGCAGAACTGCCCGAGTTCTACGGTGATGGTGATTCCAAAGTGATTTATCTGAAAGTGCTCTGAAAGCCACTTATGAAAACTCTGATTCGTAACGCAACCGTCATCCTGCCTGACGCGATGGAACGCATCAATGTCCTGATTGACGGCCAAACGATTGTGGTGCTGGACGCTGCCGATTCAACTACCGCTGATGAGGTCGTCGACGCAGCGGGTCTGCATTTGATTCCCGGAGTCATCGATGATCAGGTCCACTTCCGCGAGCCAGGGCTGACTCACAAGGAAGACTTAACTACGGCCACTCGTGCCTGCGCGCGCGGCGGAATCACGTCGTTTCTGGAGATGCCGAACACCAAACCAACGACGACAACTCTGCAGGCGCTGGAAGACAAACTTGCAATTGCCGCAGAGAAATGTCTGGTCAATTACGGCTTTTACATCGGGGCCACTCCAGACAATATTGATGTCCTGAAGGCTGCTCAACGAACACCAGGCATCAAGATCTTTATTGGCTCAAGCACCGGCGATCTGCTCGTCGACAGCCAGGCTGCGCTGGAAAGAATCTTCGCCGAGACAACTTTGCCAATCTGTGCTCACTGTGAAGACGAAGCAACCGTAAAAGCCAATGCAGCGGCACTGGGCGGCGGTTCAAGCGTGGCGGATCATAGTCGCATTCGCGATAATAAAGCGGCCATCATTGCGACAAAACGAGCGGTGGATCTGGCCGAACGCCATCGCCATCGATTTCACGTGTTGCATGTGTCGACGGCCGAAGAAGTGGAATTCCTGCGAGGCACCAGTGATCTGATCACGGCCGAAGCCTGCCCACATCATCTGTTTTTCAGCACTGACGATTACGATCGACTGGGCACACTGATTCAGATGAATCCGTCGATCAAATCCAAAGCCGACTGCGCTGCCGTGTGGCAGGGGCTGCTGGATGGGACTCTGGAAGTCATCGCAACGGACCATGCTCCGCATACGCTGGAAGAAAAACGTCAACCTTACCCAAAGTCGCCCTCAGGCCTGCCGGCCGTTGAGAATTCTTTGGCCTTGTTGCTGAACGAAGTGCATCTCGGCCGGTGCCTTCTGAGTCAGGTGGTTTCCTGGATGTGTGAAGCGCCCGCCCGAGTCTGGAACATTCATAACAAAGGGGCCATTCGAGTCGGCTACGACGCAGATCTGGTGCTCGTCGACTTGAACAAGACACAGACCATTCTAAACGAGAACCAATTGACCAAGTCACGATGGTCTCCATGGCATGGAACAACTCTCACCGGCTGGCCGGTTCGCACGTGGGTCATGGGCCGGACCGTTTTCGCCGATGGCAAATTGGATGAGTCTGTTCGAGGATCAGAGATTCAATACAGCCGGTAAGCGGCTCAATAGAAAGGAATCCGAATATTGAACATCACCACGACTTCCTCAGCGGTGTTCTTATGCTTTTTCCTTCTGCTTCCGCTGAATGGCTACGTCACCGGCTCCGGAGCAGCACTTTGCTCGAAGCCGGTCCCATTTTATCCTGCCGCAGTTCGCGGTTTGCACCCCGCCTACTCAAATGCCGCGTTCACGTAGCGGAGCATGCGAGTAAATAACGAGGCCGGCTCCACGGTCACTTTCACATGGCCGGTTGAATAGAGACGCGGCGGTGTGTTTCCTTCCGGAACGCCAGCCTGGCAAACAACCTGCCAGCGTCGAGCGTCCTCGCCGGGTTTCGCGGCAGTCAAAGGAGGTACGAGACCAGCGGCGGTCAGCTCCTGAGGAATCTCCGTCGATTCCAGCGTCGGCATTTGAACGATCGAGCCAGAAAACTTCAGACGAGGATTCCCGGTTGGCTGAAACTCAACAGACTGGCCGTCTCGCAGAAGCTGTCGCTCGGCGGAGTTCACAGGCAATATGAGTTCCACAGTCGCTGGATCGCCAATCGTCCCCAGCAACGTTCCTTCTTCCAGAAACGCGCCGACGTTGTTGGGATCGAGCGGACAGCCATGCCATTTGCTGAGCGAACTTCCATCGTCCGACAACGGTGTCGCGCGAGGAGGCATCAAGAGGCCACTTGAGAGCGACCTCGTGGCTAATCTTTGTAATTCCGACTCAAACTGGTCAACTCGTCGTGCAGCCGAGTCCAGCATCTTTCGAGTTTCCGGAAGCGATGCGGACTGCGTGCCGGAGCGGTCAAGTTCATAAGCTCGAACTCGCGTCTGCAGGATTTTCACTTCGCCCTGTAAATGCGTAAGCTGCTGAAGAAGCTTGAGATCGCTGGTGACAGCGATGACATCGCCCGGCGAAATGATCTGGCCATAATTGGCCGCTGACTTTAATTCTCCGGACATTGTTGCGTAGATCGGCCGACCAATGGGTTCGACAACGCAGGGCACGATGACAGAATGCGGTAGTGGAACAAACAGTGCGGCGACAACAAGTGCCAACATGAAGCATGAACGCAGCAGCAGATATCCTCGCTGCTTCTGATGCAGGAGCTCGGCCAGCAAAGTGCTGACAGAACTGAACAGCGGCAGAATGACCATAGAAACTGCGGCCATCATAGTCAGTGCGAGGCCGATGATTCGTAAGTTCCACTGGTCACAAAGGTGATAGAGCATCAGGAGAATCGCGAGGCTCAGACAGATCCGATAAATCCCTGAACACACTCCGTAGGCCAGTACAAACGGTGGTTCTCGGTCACGGCGAATCGCTGTTCGTCCAAGCAACAGAAACGACAGAAACTGCTGCAGGCGATGGGAAGCACGTTGAGAGAGATTGGGAAGTCCAGCCAAATCCGTCAAGAGAAAGTAGCCATCGAATCTCAGGAGAGGATTTCCGTTGAAAACGATCGTTCCGACGGTACACAACACCATAACGTTGGCGAGCATCGCCTTAACAATCCCGGGAGCGGCTGCAAACCACAGGATCGTGGCGACGGATGCCAGAGCAAGCTCCACAAGCATACCGGCCGCAGTGATCATCAGTCGACTGCGACGATCCAGAATCCACGCGTCCGTGACGTTTGTGTAAAGCAGCGGCGTAAACATCATCAGCATGACACCTGCTTCGTGGCACTCGGCACCAAATCGTCGAGCTGCGAATGCGTGTCCCACTTCATGCAGAGTCTTGACCACGACAAATGTTGCCAGCAGTAGCAATAAATTGTCAGGGCCAAAGAAGTCCCACGGGCCGGGCAAGTTGTGGGTAAGCTGATCAAACCGCAGGAATACCATAGCGATTGCAACGACCACCAGCATCATCAGCGCGAGTCCGCACTCCTTTGAAAAGAGCCGACGAATCAACGGTTCCAGTCGATTCAGGAATGGGGTGGGATCTATCAATCGCATTTGAAATCGCAGTAAGCTGCCGATTCGGAATCGTGGCTTTGCGGTTGCTGATTTCGTTGAACGAGAGGCGGCGGTGGCGCGGTTCATTGATGTTCGTACAACGAGTTGATTCTGGATCAATTGAGCAAGAAAATCTTCGATATCGTCGCGAGTGAACTCCCGCTGGGGCCATGCGGAGTTCAGCAGTGTCAGAAGATCGGTGACAGACCGAGAACCATCCACGTGTCGCAGGACAGCCATTTCCTGTTCATTGAGCATTGTGTAGCTGAGTGACAGTGGATCTTTGACGATCCAATACCCTGAATCCTGCGGACGTATGATCAGATCGCATCGCTGACGCCAGTCTATTGGCGGCGATTCTTGTCGCTGCTGCGACGATCTTTGCAGGTTTACTCCGGATTCAGCCAAAAATCAGAGTCTCCGTTTACTGATGTGGATCATCTTGAGTGATGAGATAAGAAGTTTTCGCCTTCGATCCTCTTCGCATCCTGTGATGGCTGAGCGAACTGCTAACCTATTTGAATCGATGGCCGAGACGGTCAATTCTCTCTTCAACGCTTGGCTGGTGGAGGGTCCGCTTTCCTTGCCTCACGATCGTCGGTTTTTTTATTTGTGGATTTGACTTCCATGGTGGCGACAAGACCCGGCCGAATTCGCTTTTCCGGATTATCAAATTCCGCCCAGATACGAACCTGCTGATTGACGGGTTCAACCTCCGGGCTCACAAACTTAATCTCACCTGAAACTGGTTTGCCGACGTTACCCGGGAACACGATCTGTACGCGTTGACCGGGTTTCATCTCAGTCGCCTGATCTGCGGAAACAAAACCTTCTACTCGCAGACGATCAAGTTGAATGAGTCGCAGAACGACCGAGCCCGGCTCGACCCACTCGCCAGGCTGACGACTCACAGCGACAACCGTCGCAGCAAACGGAGCTTTCAACCTTCGCCTTTCTAATTGCAGTTTGGCTTCGGCGAGTTCCGAGTTGGCAAGCTCAAGATTAGCCTGTGCGACCTGCTGTTCCTGTTCTTTCTCGGCGGCCAACGATTGAGTGCGTGTAATCGCTTCTGCCTGTTGTTGAACGGCTGCAAGATCGGCCTCGGGTTTGAGCAGGCTGATCGCGCGGTCTTCCTGCGTTTTTTCAATTTCAAGGGTGCGTTGATCGAACAAAACCGTCAGTCGATTTAGTTCCGAGTTTGAGATGCTTCCGCTGAAAGATTCCTTGGCCTTCTGAGCACGGTCAAGCTCATACTTTGCGATGTCTTTGCTCTTCTCTGCAAGGCGGACTGCGACATCACTCTCGGATTGTTTTCGACTGATGCGAGCCGCGATTTCGAGTTTGGCTTTTTCCTGCTCGGCTTCACGAACCATGGCTTTGGCAGTTTCTACCGGCAGACTATTGTTGGCTTTCAGCTCTGCAATTCGAACATTCAATTCTGCCTGTTGAACAGCGATTTCCTGCAACTCGTCATCCAGTGTCGCCAGCAATTGTCCTTCCGCAATTGAGTCGCCTGGTTTGACGGCGAGAGATTTCAGAATCCCTTGTTCAAGGGCTGCAATTTCAGCATGTTGAATCAATGCCGTAGTCATTGACGGCACTGTGATTGAGGTTTCAAACTCGTCCGCCGGTGCAGAGACACGCGTCAGCACAAGAAGATTCAGGGCGATTGCGATCGGGCTGGTTCGAACGATCGTGCGACATGCAGCCATTTTGAGACCTCTTCAAATCTATCCGCGAATGATCAATTGGACATCGCCAGCTCTGAATCAAAAGCAGAAGTGCGTTAACGGGGTATTGATTATTCGTTTCACGGAAAGCCGCATGTGTCTTGGCCTGATCTTACCTACGCCTGCGGCTTGCGATGACATGAAAATGCTCAAACAAGTGGACGCTAACGTGTTCCCACTACTAATCCCAAACACAATTTATTTAACAGGATGCTGCCCAGCTAAAGCCAGGTGAATCGTTTTCTTTGCCAGAATTCAACGACTTCTCGAAACCACACAAACGCCAAAGACTTTCTCCCGCAACGGATTCGAGCCGACACGGTTTGCCCGGGGCGCAGTTTCTTTGTCAAAGTTTTTTCGACGCCGACAGTCGCCAGACAGGTGAGTTGTCCATCATGAAGATGGGTGGCTGTGTCGAGCAATTTGAGTGTCGCCTCGTGAACGGACCGAGAATCATCGTTTAAGGTAAATTGGACCTCGACTTTGTCGGTATCTTTTGTGAACTCTGCCGCGGGAATATAGCCGACGACCCAATCAGGCACCTGAAGATCCAGTTGCCATTCTCCCGAATCGTTTACGATCTCCAGCAACTGCTGCCCACGCTGGACTGGACGCGAACGCAATTGTTCCTGCAGTCGGCTTTGGTAAACTACGCCATCAATGGGGGACGACATTGTGAGTGCCGCAATCTGCTGTTCGACCAGCGTCTGTTCCTGACGCAGTGTCTCCAGCTTGCGTTCCAGTTGCTGCTCTTCGCTGCTTAAATCCGCCGAACGTGCGGCGGGATTGTTTCCGTTGGTGGCCCCAGTCGTGGTTCGAGTAGCCCGGATTGCCTGCAGTCGTGAAACGGCCGAATCGATATCCCCGAGTAATCGATTCAAATCAAGTTCTCGCTCCGGGTTTCGCAATCTTAACAGCGGTTCATTTGCAGTCACCTTCTGATCGGCGGTCACCAGAAGCTCTTCGACGATCCCGTCATCCGGCGCAAAAATTCGGCGTCGTTCCTGAGGAAAAGCCTGTCCCTGAACATCGATTTCAAAATCAGCCGGGATTACGGTCAAAATACCAAACACCGCAGCCGCGATGAGCAGCCAACGAATAACAGGGTTTCTCGGCAACGCAAGGCCGGATTGAGCAACCTCCCGCGGCAGCAATTGAGCCGCCTCGGAAATTTCCTGACGCAGAAGCTGAACGAGAGGTTCTGGCGGAAGCGTCTCAGTTCCGAAGACCTCCGTCAGAAACGCATGATTCACACTGCCGTCATAGCCGCAAACGGTTTCTGCTCGGAGGGAACGAATACCCAGAACTTCATACTGTGCGAACAAAGTAAGAAGGCGGGCGTCAGAAATGCCTGCTGGTGCTGTTGTCGACAACCACTCACCAACCATTGAGGCCTTCGTAAGGATCGATACCGTCTGCTGATTGCGTGACACCGCATCCGCCACAGGATTGATGGTCGAGCTGCCAGTCGCCGCAATGACTGTCCATTCTCCGCGTTGACGAGACAGAACCGTGATGCGACCTTTCCCAAGATACTCAGGGCCTCGTTGAGCAATCTCCTGAGACCACTCCTGCAGGCTCCGGGTTCGGGCGAGACTATGCACAAAACTGCTGACCTGACCATACTGTCGAAGGCGTTGATTCAAATCCGACAGCAGAAGTCGTCCGGTCGCTTCAGTCAGAACGTCGGCCAGAGTTTGACAGGCATCTGTAAGCAGAGAATGCTTGCGCGGGTCACGACTCAGCAGGAAGTGACAGACGCAACGATGTTCCTTCGAGAGCAATCGGGTGACCGTCACATGCCATGCGGTTCCTGAGCTTTGCTCCTGAATCTGAAGATCCGAATAAGTTTTCGATAGTCGAGTTGACTCGCCGATGTGCTCACAGGTTTCGCTGGACGGCGTTCCCGCGAGCAGTCGAATCTGACTCCCCTCCGCGACGACGATCACAACGTCGTTCGTACCTACCAGCGAGATGAGTGACTTCTGAGCGATCTGCAACAGAAGATTCAACGAGTCACCTCGCCGGGCCGCAGTCTCCAACTGCTCCAGATGAGACTCAAATTGATCTGTCGAAAAAACGCTCATGGAATTTTCTGTGGTGCCAAATGACGCGATATCAGTTCCAGCAGTACAGGACGAACTGTCCCGTGTTACAGGATAGCGAACAAAAAGGTCCATTATCGTCACGTGTTGAGACGCTATTGCCCCAGACCGCAGTGCTTAATATCCTGGCAGCGGTCTTCGAAGCCCGCTATTTTATAAGCCATCGAGAAGAAGAATTCTGCCCGCTGCGTACTCGGATAAAGCATCTTCGGAACAATGCGAGCCATTGAGAACTCCAACAGCCCCCTCGCTTGCCCTTCAATTCTCCGCAATTTGCCTGAACTGCCATTGGCTAATATTGAACGCCCTTGCAGGATGCCGAGCGAGTTTTGCCGAGCGGCGTGGCGTGAGCCATCCGAGTGCGATTAAAGCGATTCTGTCTTTCTGTCGAGTCTGGCGTTTCGACGCGGCAGGATAAAGCAGCAGCGGCGTGCGGCGTCTAGGCTGCCCGTGATTGCTCGGAGAGCCGACGCCCTGCCCCTCGCGAGGGAAGGAAGGGGCCGGAAATGCAACAAGGGTTCCCGATTGGATCGGGAACCCTTGTTGAGTTTTTTGAATGGGCAGAGGGGGAATTGAACCCCCGACACCAGGATTTTCAGGGCACACATCGAGCTTTTATTACTGTACAGGGTTGTTCATTTGAGACGGTAAAACATTGGGTTTTGTGTTCTTCTCTGTACACTGTTCGTTCGCCCTGATACACTCATTTTCGCCCTTGTTCAAACCGAATGGGGTTCAGAATGGGGTTATTTTGAGCACAGAGACACGCCTACCTTTAGCGGGGGAAAAGCTGATTCCTGATCAGCCTGGCGTGTTGCTATTTTCTTCAGGATGCGACTGCAGGAGTCGAGACGATGACAAAGAAGGCCACGGTTCCAGAGAAGGACGCCAACGTCTTTACAGTGAGGGTTCCGGATAGTGTGGTCGATGCAAATGGCCAACGCGTCGAATGTTTTCAAGAAATCCGCTATCGGTCCGATCGTGGAAACGATGTTCAGATGCTACCGGCAGAGTACGCGGCATTCTGCGACCTGATGTTAGATAAGACCATTCGATGGACATCAGAGAACTCCGATACCACAAAGCGGATTAAACGGGATGCAGCATTGTACGTGTGGTGGACTGCTTTCATTCAAGGCCCATTGGGGCAGGTTCCAATTGGAAGCGACGATTTCCGACAGTCACGCGCCGGTCTCATACACCCGACGTTTCTGAATTCAATCAGACGAGACGCGAAGTTGTCGCCAGCAGATTTCAAATCTCTGTCACTGGCGGAAGTGTTCGCAGTGATTGAGGATATTCATTGTCGAGAACACAACGAAGAGAATCGACGGCAAAAAGCTGCACAGCGGCCAACAACGATTGTTGGACAGGACGTTATCGGCTTTACCAAAAACGATCTTTGCAGACTCACAGGATATGCCGACACCCTCGTAAACCAGCGACTAAAATCGCTCGACATAAAGCCCGTGAAGGCAGGACGCCCCCGCAAAGGTTGTAAGCCGTTTTCAAAAGATCAGGTTCAGAAACTTCTGCAGAGTATCATCGACGATGCAGGAGCACAGCAGTTCAACAAAGACAAGTGTTCAGAGTCGTTGAACACCCTCTAAGAAACCCTGAAACCCACTACTAAACCCTCAAACCCTCAATGCCGTCTGACTGTCATGGTCAGGCGGTTTTTTTTTGCTTTTATGTCCGCATGACGTCCAGCGAACAACGCTGTGAGACGTGGAACAAAAACCATGCGGAGTGAAAACCATGACAACGAAAGAGGCGACGGTAGAACCGAATCGCGAACAACGGCGGGCAGGGTTCGCCACAGTTAAAGAGGCGTGCGATTTCCTGACAGTCGGCCATGTGACTGTCTACGCGATGATTCGAGACGGGCAACTGCCATCGACGAAGATCCGCAATGCTCGCCGCGTTCCGTGGGAAGCGTTGTACAGAATCGCTGATGAAGCCATGAACGTAGACAGCGAGGTGGCACGATGAAATACATCGACGCAGACACCATTCGTGAAGCCCGTGAATTCCTCCGCAACGGTGGCGACAAAGAACGTGCGGCAGCTTATCTCGGATGCAAGCCAGAGGATGTTGCAAAGCTGCTCGATCTGCCGAAGTCGAAGCCAGTCCGCGGTGACATCGAGACTGGTGTTGACCTTTGGGCGGTCGATCGACTGGAGGGGCAGTTATGAGCAGAACCAGAGTCGTAAACATCAAGGGCGTTGACTTCGATGCAAGTAACCCCGATCACGTTTACATCGGACGCAAGAACAAGAACTATGAAGTCGCGGAGTCGAAGTGGGCGAACCCGTTCAAAGTCGGTGAAGATGGCACTCGGGAACAAGTCATCCAGGCCTACCGTGAGTGGATTAAACACCAGCCAGAGTTGATGAACTCCCTGGAGGAACTCAGAGGCAAGATTCTGTTTTGCTGGTGCTGTCCTGAGGCGTGTCACGGTCATGTGCTGATTGAGATGCTGGAGCGCAATACCGAACTCAAGATCCATCCTGCGGCTGAACTCTTTCCGCTAATGACAGAAGCGGAATTCCTCGGGCTCAAACAAGACATCCGAGAACATGGCCAGCGGGAACATATCGTTGTCTGGCAAGGACAACTGATTGACGGGCGGCATCGTCTCAGGGCTTGTCGTGAACTCGGCATTGAACCAGAGATTGCTGAACTCATGGATGAGACTGATCCGTGGCAGTATGTCGTTTCCCATAACCTTCATCGACGGCATCTGACGACAGCACAGCGATCAATGGTTGCTGACAAGCTGGCAAGTCGGAAGCAAGGCGAGAAGAAAGCAGATACAGGAATTCCTGTATCTCCACCATCACAAGCTGAAGCGGCTGCAATGCTGAACGTGAGCGTGGACAGCGTTCAACAGGCTCGCAAGATCCGTAAGACGGCAACGGCTGAAACCGTGGCAGCGGTTGAACGTGGCGAGATCACATTGAATGCAGCAGTGGCGACCGTCAAGCCAGCGGTGGCCACGAAGCCAGAAACTGCAACGGCAGAACCTGAGGTGGAAAAGAAGACTCCGACCGTCATTCAGATTCAACGCACGTTGATCAAGATGGGCAAGGACAAGAACCGCCACACGCAACTGATGCAGATTGCGAACGATGCACTGTATCGCCTCACGTTGCAAGATCGCGGAATGGTGATCTGCAAGCAACTCCTGAGCATGAAGCCGGAAGAACGTGAGAT
>CAMAXD010000173.1 GCA_945861975.1 Candidatus Kuenenia stuttgartensis
GCTGCTTCTGCAGACACTGCCTTGCGATTCCCTCCGTGCCTCTGTGCCTCCGTGAGAAAAATCGTCAAGCGCCTCGGCGAAACAACACACACGAAATCGAGAACAGGATCCGGCCTTATGGGCAGACCGCACTGCGATTCTCCTCACAACTTTGCGCGCGGCATGTTCTCTCACAGAGGCACGAAGCCACTGAGCTAAAACAAACTCTGGATTCCGCTGCTACTGCAGACACTGCCTTGCGATTCCCTCCGTGCCTCTGTGCCTCCGTGAGAAAATTCGTCAAGCTCCTGCGCGAAACAACACACACGAAATCGAGAACAGGATTCGACCTTATGGGCAGACCGCACTGCGATTCTCCTCACAACTTTGCGCGCGGCATGTTTTCTCACAGAGGCACGAAGCCACTGAGCAAAAAAAACTCTGGATTCCGCTGCTGCTGCAGACACTGACTTGCGATTCCCTCCGTGCCTCTGTGCCTCCGTGAGAAAAATCGTCAAGCGACCGCGCGAAACAACACACACGAAATCGAGAACAGGATTCGGCGGTTGTGAAGGAGTCGCGGCAATATCTTTAGCGACTGAGAGCAAGTGGCCAGCCGAATGAACTTAGATCGCCAACAAACTCAGGCGACTTTGTGCGGCAGGCGTATTCGACCATACCTCTTACCAGTCGCATCGTACAGAAGAACCTCGTTAGAGGACTCTGCCCAGACTGCAGCGAGTTTAACGGATCGAGGACCGTGCAGAACAAATTGGTAACCACAGCGGCGGCCATTCTGCAGCAACTCCAGTTCGCTCATCGGAAAATGATTTTCCAGCAGGTTCTCTTTGCGACACAGAGTGATATGCACGAAATGTCTCAGATGGTCCAAAGAGCGAACCTCAGCAGGCGTTTCGGGAAGATGTGGAGCAGCAACAGACTGACACATACAGAAACAGCCCTTACCGAGAAATAGGGGTGAGTTTTCGGGATCGGCAGATTTAATAAGGCAGGAAAGCTCGGGAAGCTTATGCCCTCCGCAGGTGGCTGTGATATCGGACGGTGTGTTCAGGCACTTCCGAATTCGTTCGCGTCGCTGTACAGCCCGCATGAGCGCTTCGAACCGAATCATCTACGAATCCGAACTGGTCGAAGAGTTGATTGGGAGCTACCGCCGCGAAATCAGGACTTTAATCAAGTCCGTTAATTTTCTGCTATCCAGCTTCGGATGACCAATGGCGGCTTTGGGGTAGTCAGCCGATCGCACCAACGGGCTGTTGAAAAGGCTCGCAGGGCTGACTTCAGCCAGCATGGTGGCTCAAAAGACCGCCGGTAGAGGAGGGGGCCAAGCCAATGCGATGAGGTCTGGTACCGATTTGAGGCCAAAAAAAAACGGCCTGCTTCGTGAATCGAAGCAGGCCGTTAATGGATGAGAGATGTTTGAATCTCGCTGATCTTCCAGGTTTGAGGCTGGCCCGTTTGAGGCTGGCCCTTTTGACGCTCGTCCCGTTGAAACTGGTCCCGGCAATGTGTGAATTAGTAGCGGAACACAGCCCCGATACTGAATCCATTCACGACAAGATTCTGCAGTTCGACACGCTGACCAATGTCTGCCGTGCGATCGCCCAGAGAATCTGTAACGCTGTTGTAATAGATGTTATCAAACGGCTTGGTGATCCCGGTCAGGACCATAAAGTCGTAGCCGCCAAACACTGAGAATGCAGGGCTGAGATGAACCTCTGCCGCAAGATTTATTTGGGTAATCGTTCCGAAATCAACGTTCCGGGAGTCGTGTGTGGTCCCGTTGACACCCTGAATTACCGAGGACACGCTGGAGCTGTTGTCGTTTAAACCGAACATGACTCGAGGCGTCGCACTGAAAGTCATATACTTTGACGACAGTGCGAGTCGAGCCCCAAGCTCAGGACCGTAGAAATTGTTGATTGTCGATGAGTTTACTGAAGATGCGGCAATGTTGACTGCCTTCCCCACGAAGCCGTAGCTTTCATCAACGTTGACGTAGCGAAAACCACCCAACCATTGGAATGAAGCACCTGCTCCGCCGGGGGCGTTGCTGTCTGTGAGGAAGACGATTTCAGAACCCCACATCTGTGTCTCAAGGTTTTGCGAGAACGACTCGGAGAAGATCAACGCGTTGACGTCAGCCACGGGAGAGACATTGCCATCGGTCAGCAAAGGAACCGCTGTATTGGGAAACAGACTTGTTCCGAACTCGGGAGGTGTAGTCAGCCCGACGAAGACTCGAGCTGCGCTGATGTCATTATCCACCATACTGGACGATGACTGACCCATTCCGAAGAAGCTCATTTCCATGTCAGCTCCGTTCAGATCCAGTCCCCAGGTACCTCGAACGCCCGGGATGTCTTTTGTTCCCAGCATCGTGGCGTTAGGAAACAGAGCGTCCCCAGTGTCGACCGTGCCTCCGTTGAGGTTGTCGACCAGCGGCACCGGAACTGTGTAGCCTTGCAGTTCACCACGTGAGTTCGCCTGTAATCCGGAAACCGGAGCACCGATATGATCGTGGTCTCCGTTGTTATTCCACATCAGGAATTCCAGACGGATCCAGCTTCGATCAGCTACGTTACCCAGGAAGCTTTCAATCGGGCGGTTTTCGTCCCACACCTCAGTGCTGCCACGAATGTAGTGGTCCTGGATCGGCGCCTGATACGACGAGCGAGGCAGACGGTGGGCCGAAGGATCACCCGGTCCACCATAAAACCCCTCCTGGGCGCTGGCGGCAACGGGTGCGAGTGTCAGGCAGGCGACGGCTGCTGCGAAAGAACGCAGGTTCGGACGGATCATTCGAGCCGGACCTTTTTCAAAGAGTCAGATCACCCATAGCATTCCGCTGGAGAATCCGTTTCGGGACTCACAACGCCGATGGCAGACGAATCGGTGTCTATGGACAAAACCCAACCGTGTGGAAAACACAGTCTGCTGTCGTCGATATCGTCCTCGCCTGACTGTCAACTTTGCTCCAATTGTTCCGAAGAGGTCGAATTTGACGTTTGGAACGATCCTTTCGTTTGTGTAAGTCCTGATGTCGTTCCGAGGGCCAGTACAGCTCTCGAAACGGCGTCTTTTGCCGGTTGGAATTGACTTCGGCCATGGCAATCCCCGGCGGGGTCAGGCATCGCGACTAGTGCTCTGTCAACCTTTAAAGTTGGGGTTGAATTGTATTTGTACGACGGACTTCCAGTCCGTCGGCGGTAACCTTTGTCGACGGACTGGAAGTCCGTCGTACCCGAAAATTGAGCCTTGATAGAGCACTAGTCGTGAGATCAGCACGGCGAGAATCTCACGGACCGCGCATTGAGGACTTTCGGTGACTTTGCGAGCCTCACACACTCTGACAAACGGATGCAATGTGCTGACCGCCCGGAAACGACGTCCGCGGCTTTCGTCTGGCTCCAGGAGGTAGCGCTTTTCCGGGATCATGTTTGTTGCTAACGTTATGGACTAATGTCAATCGACCCAGAAAGGGCCAGGCAAGATGTCCCCTGTCAACTCCCGCCGTGAAATGTTGACCCGAGCCAGTTGTGGCTTCGGGGCGTTAGCTCTTCAGGCTATGCTCGCCGACACCAACCGGTCGACGCTCCGAGCTGCGGAATCCCAGACCTCACAGTTGAACAATACGTCGCTTCTGGAACGGCCGACCATGTTTGCTCCGCGAGCCAAGCGGATCATTTTTGTCTTCATGCAGGGCGGGCCCAGTCACGTCGATTCGTTCGATTATAAACCCGATCTGATTGCGAAAGACGGTCAGTCGATCGACTTCACAGGCGTTCGTTTTGGTGACTTCGGACAATCCACGAAGCAGAAGCTGATGAAGCCGCTATGGCGATTTCAACGGTACGGGCAGACCGGAAAACATGTTTCGGATCTGTTTCCACTGATCGGGCAACACGTGGATGATCTCTGCTTTCTGCATGGTGTGCATACGGAAGGTGTTGCTCATGGTCCGGCCACTCTGTTCCTGCATACCGGAGCGACAACGCAGGTGCGTCCATCAATGGGCTCATGGATTCTTTACGGGCTTGGTACTGAAAATCAAAGCCTGCCTGGATTCGTGTCGCTGCAGCCTTCTGACGCCAACGGCGGGCCACGAAACTACTCGAATGCTTTTCTGCCGGCGGTCTGTCAGGGGACTTCCATCGGTCGTTCATTTCAACCCGCCAGTCAAATGACGATCGACTTCATTCGGAATCCGGAGCTGACACAGGATCAGAGTCGCCGGCGTTATTCACTGACTCAACAAATGAATCAACTGCAGTCCGCGAGGAATCAGAATGCGAACGACGAGATCAACGCGGTGATTCGCAACTATGAGCTCGCGTGGAGAATGCAGGCTCAGGCCCCGGAGATCCTTGATCTGTCAAAAGAGTCGGAAGCGACTGCAAAAATGTACGGTATCGGGGAAAAAGAAACAGATGAGTTCGGTAAGCAATGCCTGATGGCACGACGCTTGTCGGAATCAGGTGTCAGATTTGTGCAGGTCAATTACTCAGACCAATCGACAAATCCCCGCTGGGATCAGCACTCGGATATGCCTCAGCATGCGATCCATGCCAAAGCCACAGACAAACCGGTCGCCGGTCTTCTGCAGGACCTGAAGCAACGTGGGCTGCTGGAAGATACGCTCGTCTGGTGGGGCGGTGAATTCGGCCGAACGCCGTTTTCTCAGGGTTCCGACGGACGAGACCATAATCCTCGCGGTTTCACGGTCTTCCTCACAGGCGGTGGCGTTAAACCCGGCTTCTCCTGGGGCACGACTGACGAGATTGGTCACCTGGCTGTGGAAGGCAAAGTTCACATGCATGACCTGCATGCAACTTTGCTGCATTTGCTGGGTGTCGATCACGAACGTCTGACCTTCGAACATGCGGGGCGCAACTTTCGTCCGACAGATGTCTACGGACGAATTGTCCATGAGATCATCAAGACCTGACAGGACAAACAGTGAATGCCAATCAACATCGCCTGTCCTCAATGTCAGCGTCCATTTGTTGTTAGTGATGAAATCGCCGGGAAGTCGTTTCGCTGCAAGGACTGCGAGGCGGTTGTCAGTCTCCCGGCGCTCAAGTCTGCGCCACAAACATCTGCTGAGCCGAAGTCCTCCCCGAAACGGAAAGCCACAACTCACGACCCTCCCGCCCAGGAAGAATGGGGTTACGAGACATGGCAGGATGATCAACAATCGGAACTGCCGATTCCTGCTCCGCGTGCAAAGCGAAAAGCTGTGGCGGAGCGAAGTGCGGATGCAAACAAATCGCCGGTTATTCCCATCGAAGGCATGTTGTCTATCGCCAGTATGGCTGTGCTTGGTGTGCTGAATCTCTGAGTGTTGATTTCACCAGACGAGATTCTGTGGAAGCTGATTGCCGGAACTGATGTTTTGCTCGTTGCTGACCTATTCGCGTTCAAACATACCACACGCCACATGACCGCCAAAGCCCAAAGACAGCTTGGCGGCCCGCTGCAGGCCGGGCCACGATTTCGAGGTGGATGCCAGACGAAGTTTGCAGTGTGGATCCTTGTTTTGCAGATTGGTGGTCCCGGGAATCGTTTGGTCACGCAACGCAAGAATGGTGAGGATCGTTTCGACGCTTCCGGCGGCGCCCAGCAGATGCCCCATCGCTCCTTTAACACCGAAGCAGTCCGGCGCGTTGTGTTCCAGGGCCGCGTCGATTCCTCGCGCTTCCGCAAGATCATTAGACTCCGTTCCGGTGCCGTGCACGCTAATGATCTCGGGGAGAAAATCATGCTTCCTGAAACTGCGTTGCAGAACTTCGGCCACGATGGAGCCGCTTTGATCGATCTGAGTCATTCCGGTTGGATCACTCAGCCACTGCCCGCCTACGACGCGAGCGATCCCCGGAACTCCTCGCGATTCCGCATGCCGGCGAGATTCCAGGATCAACACGCCGGCTCCTTCACCAATCAGAAATCCGTCGCGATCGGCATCGAATGGCCGACATGCGTTTGCAGGATCGGCATGTCGCGAGGTGACTCGCAATCGATGAAACGAGGCCATCACTGACGCTCGTAAGCCTGCGTCGGCACTGCCGACAATGCAGACATCGCATTGTCCGCTGCGAATCATAGCTGCCCCCTGCAGCACAGAAATCAACCCGGTCGCGCACGCAGCGACGGGACAACTGACGCCCGCGGTTGCACCAGAAATCACAGCGATGGCACGCGTCGCGCTGTCGGTGGCGAAGGCATGTTGCCAGAGGATATCAAACTCGGTGGCGATGGACGTACTCGGCTGATCATACGCAACGTTGGATCTCATCAACTCGGTCAGCCGTTCTGCCGTTCGCAGGCCACCTTTGCTGCTGCCATAGACAACGGCCGTGCGAGTTCCGCTGTTCCATCGCCGGGATGTGAATGTATCAGCCAGCCTGGCCTGAGTAATGGCTTCGATGTAAGCCAGGAGTGACATTGCCACGAGCGGTTCGGAGAGCCAGGTGTGAACGACATCCGGTGGAAAATTCGCCAGCAGTTTCGATTCGACCAGAGCCTGCCGGAGACCTGCTGAATTCACCGGCGCTCCGTACAATCGAAGCCCTTCGATGCTGGACAATTGTTGGTGGTGATCGATGTCGGAGCATTCGAGAACTCGTCCAACTCTGTCTCCCGCCAGCAGACGTTTCCATGTCACGTCAACAGAATTGCCGAGCGGCGTGACAAGCCCGACACCCGTCACGAGCACATCATCGGAGCCTGAAGGTATTCGTGGTGAAGTCACAGATCAGCCGAAGAACAGGCGTTTTGAGAAGCCTCAATTTGATGAAGCAGCGACCCTCCGTTGGCGGCTGAATACGAAAGCAGCACTGTAGCAAAAGCCACAGTGCTGCATCGAAAATACACTCACGTCGTGAGCCAGAATCAGAAGACTACTTGGCAGCAGCCTGAGCTTCTTTCTCTTTGCGTCGTCGTTCCAGAATTTCGCCCTGCAGACCACGAGGCACCTGGCGATAAGCAAGGAACTCCATGCTGAAGGTCCCCTTACCCTGTGTCATCGAGCGAAGTTCGTTTGCGTAGTCGAACATCGCAGACAGCGGAGATTCCCCGGTGATGACGCAAATGCCGCCATTCACTTCAGAACCTGTAACCAGCCCACGCTTGCTGGAAAGATGACCGGTAACCTGACCCTGATATTCGTCAGGCACTTCAATTTCGAGCTTCATAATTGGCTCCTGCAGAGTCATGTCTGCCTTACGCAGAGTTTCTCGCATACAGCCAATACCAGCGATCTTGAACGCCATTTCCGATGAGTCCACGTCGTGGTAGCTACCGTCCTGCAACCGCATCCGGACGCCAACCACTTCGTATTCTCCGAGAGGTCCTTTTGGAAGGCTCAACTGGAACCCGGCGTCAACCGGAGCAATGAATTCGCGAGGAATTCGTCCACCGGAAACTTCATCAACGAACTCGTAAGCGGTCTCGTGAGTTTCCGGAAGTGGCTCCAGAACACCCACAATGTGAGCAAACTGACCCGAACCACCAGACTGCTTCTTGTGCTTGTAGTTGAACTCCACGGACTTCGTTGGACATTCACGGTAAGCCACGCGTGGCTCACCAACGATGCACTCACACTTGTATTCACGCTTGATTCGCTCAACGTAAATTTCAAGGTGCAACTGCCCCATCCCGGCGATCAGCGTCTGCCCGGTTTCTTCGTCAGTCAGAACACGAAACGTTGGGTCTTCACGACGAAAACGTTCCAGTGCCTTACTGAGCTTATCCGCGTCATCTCGTTTTTTGGGCTCGATGGAAAGACGAATCACCGCATTGGCGACGAAAATATTTTCCAATGAAAGGTGCAAGCCTTCCGACGTGAATGTGTCACCGGATGCACAATCAACACCCACGATGGAAATAATGTCGCCTGCTTCTCCGAAGTCGATGTCTTCGCGGTCATTAGCGTGCATCCGCACCAGTCGACCGAATCGTATTGATCTGCCGGTACGAGCATTCACATAGGCCTGGCCTTTGACAAGTTTTCCCTGATAGATTCTTGTGTAGGTCAGCTGGCCAAAGCTCTCAACCACGGTCTTGAATGCCATCGCGACGACAGGAGCATCGTTGGAGTCGCTCAACAGCACGCGAGGGTGCTTGCCGTCTTCGCCAACTGGCTTGCTGTAATCATTGGCGAACTTGTCACGGTCCGGAGGAGAAGGCAAATAGCGAACAACTGCGTCAAGAGCTTCCTGGACACCCTTATCTTTGAACGCAGTTCCCATCAGCACGGGAACAATCTGCTGGGCAAGTGTCGCTTTTCGAATGATCGCACGAATCTTGTCAATGCTGATTTCCGTTTCTTCCAGCAGAGCAGACATCAAATCGTCGTCATGAATGGAAAGCTCTTCCAGCATCTCGCGGCGAGCGGCGTCTGCATCGCTCTGGTATTCTGCAGGAATCGGCTTGCGAATTACGTCACCGCCCTTTTCACCTTCAAAATAAACAGCCTCCATCCGGATCAGGTCGATAACGCCCTGAAATGCGGATTCCAAACCCATCGGAATCTGAAGTGGCACAGCGTTGCACTTCAGCTTCTCCCTCATAGCGGCCATTACCTTGGTCGGATTGGCACCGATGCGGTCCATCTTGTTGATGAAGGCAATACGAGGCACTCCGTAGCGACGCATTTGACGGTCTACGGTCAGAGACTGGCTCTGAACACCGCCGACGGCACACAGAACCAGAATGGCTCCGTCAAGAACTCGCAGAGAACGCTCGACTTCTACAGTGAAGTCCACGTGTCCCGGAGTATCAATAATGTTGATCGGGTGCTGTGTCCCCAGCTCTTCATCTTTCCACTCAACGCGAGTCGCAGCGGACGTAATCGTAATACCGCGTTCGCGCTCCAGGTCCATGTGGTCCATGGTCGCGCCGCCGTCTCCACCCTTCACTTCGCGGATCTTGTGAATTCGACCAGCGTAATACAGGATGCGTTCGGTCAGAGTCGTCTTCCCTGAGTCGATGTGGGCCGAGATCCCGATGTTGCGAAGCAGGGTAATGTCAGTCATTGCAGAACGATCCTCAGTCTGAAAAAAAATACGAAATCCGCGGGCTTGCCGCAAAAAACAGGAACAGCCAATCGAATAATTCGGTTCGTGGCTGTTCGATAAGAACAGACTGCCTGTTCCCATCCTTGCCATGATGCCTGGTGTCTGATGCCCAGTGTCCGCATCCTCAGCTTCTGCATGGAGAGACAACTGCAACGGCCGCAGAGACCTGAAACGCCTGACCTGCTTCCGCCCGCAGGACCAGATCGTCAAAGATCCCGTCCACCGCAGACTGGTCAACATTTCGCACTGCCGCAAACCGTCACCGGGTTCCCGGCAGGATACGAACTGAGCTTACATTTCGACGACAGAAGAACTAAAAGTCCACCACCGCCAGCGCGCACACATGGACATCATCTCGTGTTTAGAGATCGCGGATGGTATCGACGATTTTTACGTTTCGAAAGAGGAAGAGGCCCGAATTCATTGAACTCGAACAGCTTTCCCCCGCTGAGAAAGCCTGATTCTTTCGCAAATCCCTGTAAATCGCCAGCACTTCCGGCCGGTGAACCAACCAGCCCGCGAAACTCATCGTGATCAATTGCCGTATTCCAGCCCTGCTGCTGCGTCGGCTGGAATCGATTACAGCGATTCTGCTCGATACGTTCACCTTCGGCAACAAACCCCGCCATAAGTCAACCCTCCGGATAACTCAAGTCGACGATCTCCACACTGCGACCTAAGATGCAGTCGTAAGTTGCCATAAACCAGCTCCGCTACTGAGACGTCCAAATGGGCATTGAGAATCGGGAATACCTGCGAGACGAATACGATGGTCGTGGACCGATGCGTTTTTCCGCGTCATCTGTGCAGGTCAAGCTGATCATTGTCACTGTCGCTGTTTTCATTTTGCAGCTCCTGACAACTCGTAATGGTGTTAGCGTCGTGACTCGCTGGCTGGACCTTAGCGGCCCCGACCTCTATCAACGCGGTCAGGTTTGGAGGTTGTTGACATACGCCTTCTGTCATGACGTCAACGATCCATTCCATCTGATCTTCAACATGATGACGATGTACTTTGCGGCCGACACTCTGCAGCGACTGCTCGGACAGAAAGAACTCCTGTGGTTCTATTGCTGTTCTGCCATGTTCGCGGGAATGTCCGCGGTTGTCTTCTACATGATTATGGATCGAAACGCGGCCCTCATTGGAGCCTCGGGGGCCGTCTGTGCGATGTTCGGCCTCGTCACATTGCATTACCCTCGACAGCGCGTGATGTTGATGGGTTTGATCCAGATGGAAATGCGATGGGTGCTGGTCACGTTCATGCTCTTGCCAGTGCTGATCGAACAGCTAAGCGGTACGCGGGTATCGCACGCCGCGCACTTCGGCGGCTTACTGTTCGCCTATTTGTATTTCAAGTCTCACATGCAACTCAGCCGCTGGTGGGATAACTTCGCCGGACGCATAGCGATGAAGCGTCGCAACAAGGGTAAGCTCAAGATCTTTGCGCCACCAGTAGCGACCGATTCCAATCTTCATGCCCAGATGGATGCAATCCTCGATAAGATCAATCGCGAAGGCGAAGCCAGCCTGACCCAGCGCGAACGCAACGTCCTGATTCAGGCCGGTAACAAGCTGCGAAAAGAACGCGGCTAGCGGTGATCACCGGGTCTGGAAGCAACGAAAATCGTCGGGGTCAAGCTGCAGGACGTGCTTCAGTTCGTCTCCGGCCTTTTGAAACTGTTGATTCTCTGCCGCAATGATTGTGCGAGAAACTCGTGCGTCCAAATCGGCAGGGTTTGCCCGCAACACGGCTTCAATATCCAGCCCTGGCCAGGTCAGCCGTCCACTCCTGCCGTGAGATCTGCAGCTTGGCTCGTTGATGAAGTAACTCAGCTCGACCATGACTCTCAAAAGCCCATTTCTCTGTCAGTGCTTTGATGCGATCGCTGGCTTCCCGCGACGTCCAGTTCTTCTTTGGCCGCCGATACTGTCCTGAGGCGATACTGTCCTGAGGCGATAAAACAAAAGATCCCGCAGGACAGCATGATCACAAAGCCGCAGACATCGACCACTCTGGATCAGTTCCACTGACGATAAAGCGACGGTGACAGCCAAAGACATAGCAACGCGGTGATGACGAGTGACAATTGTCGGCGGCGATGTACCTTGATCATCAGGCTCATCTTCTTTGATGCTATGAATCCGCAAACAGCAGATCTGTCCGCTGGGTTCCATCCGGGTGAAATTTGGTCACAACCTCGCGAGCTTGCTTGCCGTTCTCTCGTAACCACTGGACCATCGGACGAGTATAACCGTGAGTCACCAGGATCTGGTCGGCCTCTGATCGCTCAATCGCCGTCAATAAACCCGGCCAGTCTGCATGATCGGAAAGCGGAAAGCCCACATCAACCGATCGTGCTCGACGAGTTCCCTGGGTCAGGGCCCAGCCCGATACGATGGCGGTCGAAGTTTTTCCGAATCGACTCATCCACGCAGAATTCCCGACCATGGGCGGAGCAATGACCAGCACGCCTCCCCAGTCATTTCGCGCAGGAGCCTGAGTTGGTAACCAGGTCGCGGGCAATTCAATTCCCGTGGCTCGATAGTCCTGATTCAGCAACTCAACCGACGGATGACAAAAGATGGGACCAATGGAGGCATCAACTCCGGCGATGACGCGCTGAGCTTTCCCCAGGGAATATGCCAGGATCACCGCAGCCACATTGTCAGCTCGACACTGTTTCCACCAGCGATTAATGTCTTCGAACACATATTCCTGAGCTGGCCAGCGAT
>CAMAXD010000174.1 GCA_945861975.1 Candidatus Kuenenia stuttgartensis
AATGGGTCGCTGGCAATGTTGTCGTGGAACAGATTCACGGGGTCGCGCCGGTACGTCCCAATACTCGAATCTCAATGTCGATCGGCGATTACGCAGGCGAGCTCTCCATCAGTCTGCGAGCAGACAGTGCCGCCATTGACGCCCAGCACGCCAACGAGTTTCTTTGCGAGTATGTCGGTCGTCTTCAGGATCTGGCGACCAATCCCGCGTTAGCGACACCCGATGCAGTATCGACACCCGATGAGAGTCCGGACGACCTGCCGGAATGAGCCGGAATGGGGGCGAGCTTTGCGGAGCGAAGTAATTTCTCAACATTTATTTGACGTACCGCATCCTCGACCTATGTTTCAATGTCTGACACGGAAATCGACTCACGGAGTGCAACCGATGACCACAACGACAGCCAAGAAACATCATTCGACTTAACAGCGCGGTAAGGAAAGCTAGGAGCTTTGAGGGGACCTTGCCGCGCTGTTTATTTTTTCGCGCGCTAACCGATTTCAGGCCGGAAATACCCCTGATTGGTAGAATACGTCAACTGAGCTGACTTTTCTGATTTTTCCGTAAAGTCCGACTTTGACGAGTGCCGATGACGACCGACAGTCGGTCCTCCGCTGTCAGTTTTCTGCAGGATCGAAGACAGCTCTCCTGCCGGCGAAACACGGATGAACGCTAACAACTCGTTCCGAACATCAATCACCGTTCTGACTGTCGCTACGATCGTCGGCGGCGTCGTGCTTTTGTTCAGCGGCTTTTCGCAGTTTCGACCTCGCTCCTCCAGCGATGATAAAACGCTGGTCTCTTCTGCAGATCAGAAACTTCGAAACCGCTTTGGTGAATTTTACCCGGCTGAACCCCGGGTTCCGGTGACTGAACGTGGTCATGCAGCGACGACAACCAGCAAAGCGGCTCCAAACGTCATCCACAGTGCTTCCCAGAGCAGCACGTCGCACGAAGTCGTCACGACGACCTCCGAAAATGATAGCTCCGAAAACGATAGCTCCGATGTGTTGACCTCATGGTCTTCCGGTACATCAGCCGGAACGCCTCAGGTTTCTGTACCCGTGACTATCAACGTCAATAACGGCGATCTGATAGCGACGCTGATTGAGACTCGAGAAAAGCTGGCCGAAATGAAGGTGCAGCAATCCGCACTTCGGGACGATCAGCGAGTTTTCTCGTATCAGGTCCACAAGAGCGGAGCGAATACCGTTACTCGTTGTGGCACTGGTGCTGCCGTCGCAGAGTCATCAGTCGTCCGTGCCACGCATTCCGAAAGCACTATCGCAGAACAATCGACGGCGCGATCCGCAAAGGCTGAAGTTAAGGCGCGAGGGAACTCGTCACCGGCTACGAAAACTCCTGATTTCAACATTGAGGAAGATGTCTCGTTTGAGCCCATCGCTCTGCCTCAGATGCCTGCTGCGGAAGCGGACGACGACACGACAGTGCCAGTGATTCAACCGATCAGCTATCACGTCGAAGAGACCGTCGTGCAATTTGCTCCGCTGGATGATGCCGCGGCGAACACCGAGGCACCAGCCCCACTACCGGAATTGAGCTTTGAGCAGTCGTTACCAGAGTTTTCTTCCGACGTTCCGGTGCTGAGCATCGAGAGCAAAGAAAGCGAAGCCAGCAAAAGCGAAGCGGTAACGGCCAACTCAAAAATGACATCCGCCGAACCGACTCTCCCCGATTTTTCTGTTCGGGATGCCACGATAACTTCTGAGCAGAACACAGCAGCGGCGGGCCAATCTGAAGAATCATCAGCCAATGAATCATCAGCCAATGAATCATCGGCCAATGAGTTCACAGCCATCAGATCAGCGCGAACACGCAATGAGCTTTCAAAGAGTTTTGCGGGTGTGCGAGGGCTACCGCCAGAAGATTTGTTTAGTGACCGAAGATCGGCATTTGTAAAGCCAATGGACCCCGCAGAGCCTGCCCCGGAAACGCCGGTGCCGGAAGTGCCTTCTACTGAAGTTCCGATGCCGCCCGTCATTCTTCATCATTCGGATTTGGCATCGGGTTCAGACTCCGCTGACAATGGGAAAGTCTCCTCGACATCTCCGCCGACGATTTCATTCATCGAATCTACAGGCGATCGTTTAGTGGTTCATCCATCAAGCGCTGCGTCGCCCGTGGAACTGGAATTTGGTGAACCGTCGGCCCCAAGCCCGGGGCTGACTCAGAGCGAGCACTTTGGTAGCCCGAGTACTCCAGCGATGCCGCTTGCTGAGCAAAAGCCCGAACGCTGGCACAAGTATCGCTCTCGGATTCATGAAAAGTATGGCTCTTCCCCGTCGACACCTGTGCCGCCGGTTCCTGAAGTTGCCGTCAGCGAAATGCCTGAGCTGCCGGGCTCGTGGAACATGGAGCCCGCATTGGTCCCGCCGGTCGTCGACAATTCATTGGCCGAATCGGGACTGGATAGTTCTGACATTGGCAACACGATCACTGATTCTCCATTGATGATTCCGGATGAAGACGGAACAACTGAGATTGCACGGAATAGTGACTCCGAGAAACTCAGCTCGTCATCGCTGCCGCCAATTCCGGAACTGGCTCCGGTTCCGGTGCTGGCAGATAACTCCAATGCTGCCGGGAATCAGGCCCAGGGCAGTCTGGTCTATGAACCACAGCCCGTGCTGGACCGAGTCGATGAGATCCAATCGGAAATGAGTTCTGCACCGATGGTCTCGTCTGCGTCACCATTCTCGTCTGCGTCACCAATGATGTCGCCGCGCACGATGCCACAAACGTCCGGGAGCGACCTGCCATTTTCGACAACGTTTCGAAGAATCCATAAGCGAGTCGCATGGATGTCAGATGCGATGCATTCGCCGGAGAAGAAAACGGCGGAACATAGCCCCAGCGGGTCAAGCTCTCCAACGTTGAAACACGTTCAGCCTGGTCTTCCCCCGGCCAATCAGCAGCATGGCCCGGCGGTAGCGAAGAAGTCTTCACCTTCGCGGCCGATGCAACTTCCAAAGTGGCCCGTGCCAAAGTTCACGGTGCCAAAGTTCACGGTTCAGAATTTTGCTTTGCCAAAGTTTAATTTCCAGCCCCTACAGGCCCCGTCGCTGCAGATGCCGATGCTTGACACTCCCGACTGGCTGGCTTGCCCGCCTGACATACTGGCACCGGTTCGCAATTCGACCACACTACACCGAGTGATGTCGACGGTGCAGTTTGCGGGACAGCCGCCAGTTCTGAAGTGATGCAATCGGAAGAACGGTGTCGTTGACCGAGAAATTGCAGGGCATTTTCATCATCAATGCTTCCGCCGCAGTCTTCTCAGTGTCGGGATGGCCGAGCCGCCTCTGGAAATAGTTTCCCGTCCGAACTACGATCTTCTGCCTGTCTAGCCAACGTCCTGTGTCGCTGAAGCATGAGAGCCCGCCGCAATGCCAAAGGTTAAGTTTGTCAACGAGAAACTCACGGTTGACGCAAACCCGGGAGATGACCTCCGGACGGTCGCCCGTAAGAACGGTGTTCAGCTTTATTCAGGGCCGCATAAGATTGTGAACTGCATGGGCATGGGAACATGCTGCAGTTGCAACGTGATCATCACCAAGGGCAAAGAGAACGTCTCGAAGAAGGGCGTTCTCGAGATGCTTTGGAAGTGGTTGAATCCTCTGCTTGGACTGAAGATCTTCAGCAATCCAGAGAAAGAAGTTCGACTGGCCTGTCAGACTCGAGTGACTGGTGACGTTGAGGTGGAGACGCATCCTCCAATCAACTGGCACGGCGAGAAGTTCTGGAATTAGTGGAGTGTGAGACGTTCTGGAATGTCGGTTCGACATTCTTGTCCGAGTGTGTTGCGGCGTGGACTCTACATATGGAGGTCCGGCTTCAGCCAGCATCCCATTTTGAGTTTCGGTCACATTGCCGTCTGAAGTCGGCACGACCGTAGCACGAAGAAGCAAATCAACAGCCACGAGCATGAACACTTGGTAGCAGTGTTCTTGAGAAGCCCAACTCTTACCGCATCGGATCCGCGGTTGCACTTCCCGGGGCTTATAGTTCGTCAATCAAATAAACCGTCAGCGATCTCGCACCGTGGGCTCCGATCACCAGCGATTGCTCGATATCAGCGGTCTTGGATGGGCCGGAGATGAACCCCGCAAAACGATGTTCACCGATCTTGATGCGTGCGTACGCTTCGTGCATATTGTTGACGATCTGCGAAGCCGGCACGACAAGCGAAATGTGCTGCGGAATGAAGTAGAGCACTCGATGATGGACGGTATCGTCCGTCACCCAGATCGCTCCATTCTCCGCCACGCAGAAGTGACCTCGCAGAACCGCGAAATCGACGTTCTCCAATTGATGGGGATCGTTAATCGCATTCAGATCGAAGGTCGTATCACCAAGTCCCGGCACCATCGTGCAGCGAACTTTGCCCTTGGCCCACGGCTCCAGTGTCCGCAAATGAGCATCGGCTTCGGCGACCGTTTTCACATGCACCGTCTGACCGCCAACGAACTTCAGAACTTCTGAAAAGCGAGCTTCTGGATCCTCAAATGTCTGCCATGGCCCGGTGGCTTCGAGTTCCGGCAAAGGGGAGGACTGCGGCAAGGCCTCTCGGACCTTTGCGAGAATCTTGTCGCGTGACGATTGAGGCGCTCTTGCAATCATGACTTTCCACCGCCCTTCTGTTTTTGTCGCTCGGCATACTGCTGTCGGAACGATTGCTTCGGAGCATCCGGCAGGTCGCGTTGCTTGCCCCACGCATTCAGCGGGTTATAGATCAGGAATCGCGGCATGAAACGCAGCGACGTGCGAGCGATTCCGCCGAGCAGATTGAAGAGCCATGTCCGCGACATGACTCCCGAGACGACTTTCATGGACAGCTTCTTGGAGGTTCCGATCAGGCGTTTGTTGTCAAGCAGTTCGCGTAACGTAAACAACTGCTGATGAAGATCAATTTTTACCGGACAGACGTCTGTGCACGACCCGCAAAGTGTACAGGCAAACGGCAGCGAATTGTGTTTTTCCGGAGTCTGGAGCGGAGTCAGAATGGACCCGATTGGACCAGGCACTGTGGCTTCATAACTATGGCCTCCGCTCCGTCGATAGACCGGGCACGTATTCATGCAGGCTCCGCAGCGAATACAGTCGAGGCTGCGACGAAACTCAGGAGATTTCAAGATCTCAGTGCGACCGTTGTCAACGATCACAACATGCATCTCACAGCCGGGCTGAGGACCATGAAAATGGGATGAGTAAGTGGTCACCGGCTGACCGGTGGCCGAGCGCGCCAGCAGCCTCAAAAAGACGCTCAGGTCTTTCGCTCGAGGAAGCAATTTTTCCATGCCCATGCAGGCAATGTGAATCTTCGGCAGACCCACTCCAAGGTCCGCATTGCCTTCGTTCGTGCAGATCACGATGCCGCCGGTTTCGGCGATGGCAAAGTTGACGCCCGTTAAACCCGCACCAGCCTGGCAGAAACGTTCACGCAGGTGATGTCGAGCTGCCTCGGTGAGATAATTGGGATCCGACGCACCCTTTTCGGTTCCCAGATGCTCATGAAAACATTCGCCGACCTCTTCTTTGCGAATGTGAATCGCGGGCAACACGATATGGCTGGGAGTTTCCTTGCGAAGCTGCACAATGCGTTCACCAAGGTCCGTGTCGACGACATCAATTCCGTGTTTTTCCAGAAACGGATTGAGATGACACTCTTCGGTCAGCATCGACTTGCTTTTGACCAGTCGCTTCACGCTGTGACGCTGCAAAATACTGAGCACAATCTCGTTGTGTTCATGAGCATCCGTGGCCCAGTGCACCACGATCCCATTCTTCGTCGCATTGGCTTCGAACTGTTCCAGATACTCGGCCATCCGCGACTGGGTATGACGCTTGATGCCCGAGGCCGTTTCGCGGAGCAACTCCCACTCCGGAACGCTGGCCGCCATGCGATCGCGTTTCTCACGTACAAACCACAGCGCCTTGTCGTGCCACTGCGCACGTTCGCGGTTGTCGACGAATGCCTGAGCTAAAGCGGGATGTGACATAATGGTCGTTCAGGAACGGTGACTAAAACAGATTTTTGAAAGCGAACAAACCCGAAATCGAGAGCGTTCACAACGCCACCGGGTTCACCCCCAATGGCGTGGACTGAGCGTAGCGGAACTCGCCAGGAGTTCCGGCTTTCCTGACAAATCACCGGAAGTCTACGCGACTTCCGCTACAAATTTCCCTTCAGTCCACGCCATTCGGGTTCACCCCGGTGGCGCAGGAGACCTGACTCAAACAGACCTGACTCCTTTTTCAGCACCAATCGCCTCCGCCATGATCTCTGCGAAGTGCATGACTCGCATTGGAATTTTACGCCGGCGAATGATGCCTTCCAGGTGCATCAGGCAGGACATGTCGCCCGCCGTCAGAACTTCCGTCCCAGCACTGACATGGTCGTTCACGCGATCGTCACCCATCATGCATGAGATGGCTTCTTCGGCGACAGCAAACGTTCCGCCGAATCCGCAGCATTCATCACGACGAGATAACGTCGAAAACCGAATCCCCTCCAGCCCCGTCAGCAGCGATTCCATCATGCCGTCGCGGGGCTTCATGACTTCAGAAGACGGCCCCAGCCGAAGTTCACGCAGTCCATGGCAACTTTGGTGCAGCCCAACCTGATGCGGAAACCGGCCGGGAACATTTGAGACCTTCAACACGGTCGTCAGAAATTCACTCAGCTCCAGAGTTCTGCGGCGCACCATCGCCGAGCGTTCATCGTGATGATCACACAGATGGTCGTAATGATTGCGAACCATGGAAACGCAACTACCGGACGGCGCGACCACATACTCATAGCCATCAAACGTGTTGACGAATTTTTCGGCCAGCGGGCGAGCTTCATCCATGCAGCCACTGTTGGCCATCGGCTGCCCGCAACACGTCTGCGCGTCGGGGAAATCCACCTGCACGCCAAAATGCTCGAGCACTGCCACGGTTGCCATCCCCACGTGAGGATAGAACTGGTCGATGTAACACGGGATAAACAACGCGACTTTCATTCGATGTACTCGACACCCTGACGGGCGAATCATTTAAAACGTAACGGCGAAAGCCGTCCGGTGATTCCCGGAGCAGAAACTCCCGTCCACAGAGCAACGGGGCTTCTACAGATCCACGACCAACACTTAAGCCAGATAAACCCCGTTCGCTGCGGCAACACCAGCGCCCGGAGATGGCGTCACGCCTTGCTTGTTCAGACACTGTTCGAGAGCTGCCAGGAACACCAACACATTCGACTTCTTCGCCGCTTCACCCATCAAACCGATACGCCAGGTTTTGCCCTTCATCGGACCCAGCCCGCCGCCGATTTCGATGCCGAATTCATTTAACAACTGACTTCGCACCGCCGCATCATCAACACCGTCCGGGATCAGCACGGAGTTCAGCATTGGCAGAGACACATCGGGCGCTACGGAATACTGAATTCCCATCGCATTCAGACCTGCTTTCAGGGCCGAATGATGAAGCTGATGACGAGCGTAACGAGCCTCCAAACCTTCCGCCAGAACCAAACGCAATGCCTGATGCAATGCATAATTCATGTTGATCGGAGCGGTATGATGATACGCCCGATTATTACCCCAGTAATTTCTCAGCAGACCAATGTCCAGGTACCAACTGGATACTTTCTTCTTCCGATTGTCCATCGCCTCAAGGGCCTTTGGCCCGAACGTCACCGGTGACAATCCTGGAGGACACCCGAGACACTTCTGTGAACCACTATAGGCCGCATCGATCTGCAGACGATCAATCTCAACCGGAATTCCCGCCAATGAAGTCACACAATCAACCAGCAGGAGGGCTCCGGCGTCATGCACGATTTTGGCGATCTCCTCCAGAGGCTGCCTGGCTCCGGTGCTGGTTTCCGCATGCACGATTCCAACGACTTTTGGCTGCGACTTTTTAATCGCGGCCGCAAATTCTTCCGGAGAAAAGACTTCTCCGAAAGGCCGCTCGATCTTCGTCACTTCCGCACCCACGCGCTCCGCGACTTCCGCCATACGACCGCCGAACACGCCGTTGACGCCGACAACCATACGGTCGCCGGGTTCGATCAGATTCACGACGCAGGTTTCCATCCCGGCACTGCCCGTGCCGCTGATCGCCATGGTCATGTGATTGGTCGTCTGGAACACCTCCCGCAGCATGGACTGCACTTCGTCCATAATCTTCAGGAAATATGGATCAAGATGTCCCACGGTGGGTGCGGCCATCGCAGCCAGAACGCTCGGGTGAATATCGCTGGGGCCGGGCCCCATGAGAACTCGCTGAGGTGGACAGATTTGGGGGAAAGTCATCGAGAAAACTCGGTCAGGAGGTGTGGACGTTTCGCAAAATGGATCTCTCGGTCAGCAACCGAGGATAACATGCTGCCCGCCATCAACAAGCGATTCCCGAAACGTTGTCAGGAATTCGCCCTGCTCAGAAATCGTAATTTTCCCCATCAGTAATAAGCATTCTGACCGAACCACGCAGGTCAACCAGAAAGCAACGCACGTTCAGATTCCACAGCTCCGGCTTTCCGCCCTGAGCTTTGCGAAGTTCGCAGTGTTCGATAATTTCGTCGCGGAGCAATCCGGCATATTTCCGATGAGCTTCCTCCTCGGCGTTCTGCCCTTCCTGCGTATCCGAAAAGTCAAACTGCGGTCCCAGAAAATGCGAATAAGCCCCGCAATTTCGATGTTCCATGATATAAACATCATGAATATCGTGAAGCTGGACCGCGATGTCCAGATGCTGAAAAAACACTTCTCGCCACGCGACATGAGTCGGCTGCATGACACCCAGGGCGGCTCCCGCAAAAACCAGTTGGTCGTAGCGATTGATAAGATTATCGCCTTCCATAAACTGGCCAAGGTCGTCAATCAACCGCAGGTCCATACAACTCAGCATGAGTACGTTTTTCCGAGGCGGTGGATAGGGACGACGTTCCGGGCCTCGACGATGAATTTCCATGTTCAGCTTTCTGCGGGATAACTTCGTGCAAATGTGATACTCTTCCCGATAACGCGGGCACAATCCTATCGATTAAAGAGAAGTTTGTGCGGAGTATCGGTTGGCGACTCTACCAATTACGAATTTCCTGCAGGAGAATTTTGAGATGGTCTGCAATCACCTGAAAGAACTGTTTGAGCTGTGTGAAACTCATCAGCTCAAAATTGCCGGACCGGACCTTGTCCGCATCGTCTGCAAACAGTGCGACCAGCATGAAGTCTGCCCCTCAATGCTGATGGACGAGTATGACGCCCGGTACGAAGATGGGGACGCGCCGAAAAACGTGCCATTAACAACCACGCCTGCTCGTTCAAACAGCGAATCTCAGGACAAGGCATGACTGAACCACTGCAGTTTATGATGGGCCAGTTCAAGGCTCTGATTCCTCAGGATCGTTTTTATTCGCCGCGGCATTTGTGGCTGAAGGAAATCACGCCCGGACGTTTTCAGGTCGGCTTCACGGCTTATTCGCTGCGGCTGCTCCAGGATATTTATTTCCTTGAATGGTCAATTGACCCTGAGACGATCGTCCGTGACAAACAGGAGATCGGAGAAATCGAAAGCGCCAAGGCGGTGTCGTCGATGTTTCCTCCTTTCTCCGGCAAGGTTGTGGCGTTTAATCCGCGGCTTTTGAGCGATCCTTCCGGGATAAACGCAGACAATTATGGGAACGGATGGCTGTATGAGTTCGAAACGAACCAGACACCGCTTTCTGCGGCCGGGTACATTGAGTTTTTGAATTCCGCCTGGGATGATGCGCAGAAGACAATCAAAGGGCAGGTTAACGAGTCATAAAGGCCGTTACAGTGCAGGGATCAAATGGCAGGCAGCAAAGTTACCGTCGTTATCAGTCAGGCTCAGGGGCGCAATCCGATCAAGCGTCAACTTGAAGAGGATATCGCGACCGCTCTCATCGCAGAACCCGGTGTTGATGTTTCCCTGGTTCCTCATCTTTATGACATGTCGCAGGATCACTCCGGCATGCTGTTTCTGCGTTCAGTCCCGGGCAACGTGGTCGTTCTTGGCTGGCTGTATGAACGAGCGATCCGGTGGACTCTGGATCGAGCAAACATTCGTGGCAAGGACGGCATGACTCTGCTGAAGTCGGCTGATGAAGAGTCGGACGACGAAGAAGAAGAGGACACTCGCCAGTACAACGGCATCGGGAGTGTGAACGTACCAAATCGTCGCGTTTACTGTATTGATCTGCGAGCCTCCGTGAGTGCTGACGCGTTCGTCCGCGAGATTCGCCGTATCTCCGAAGAGAACTCGGTGCAGACCGTCGATCTCATGAGCTGGATCGGCGGGTCTCCTCAACCTGAACAGCTTCAACGTTACCTGCAGCCCGAGCGTCTTCTTGAAGCACGCCGCGCTTTCGATAGTGGCTCAGCGACACACGTTGATAAGGCGACTCTGCCAGAAGACACAGGCCGCCGCTGGTATCCGGTGATTGATTACAGTCGCTGCACAAATTGCATGGAGTGTATCGACTTCTGCCTGTTCGGTGTTTACGGCGTCGACGCTCTTGATCGAATCCTCGTTGAGCAACAGGACAACTGCAAAAAAGGTTGTCCGGCGTGTAGTCGAGTTTGCCCGGAAAATGCCATCATTTTTCCACAGCACAAACAACCGGCGATTGCGGGTGCGGAAGGCGAAATCAGCGGCCTCAAGATTGACCTGACAAAACTGTTCGGTGGCGACAGCGGCGAATCGGCCGTTGAAATGGCCATCAAAGAACGCGACCGCGAACTGATTCTGGATGGTCGCGAAGCCGTCGGCATGTCGGTCGGCATCAAGCAGAAGATCCGTGAAGAAATGGACCAGCTGATCGCGGATCTGGATGCGTTGGAGTTTTAGGGCGCGCCTTCGTTTAACGAAAACGCGTTACACGCGATTAAATCAACGCGATGTCACGCCACCGGCTGAACAACCTACTGCTCTGTCAAGGCTCAATTTTCGGGTACGACGGACTTCCAGTCCGTCGACAAAGGTTACCGCCGGCGGACTGGAAGTCCGTCGTACAAATACAATTCAACCCCAACTTTAAAGGTTGACAGAGCACTACGTTCCTATTCCGGCAATTCCTGGCCTTTTGTTTCCGGCCCGAGCCAGATCACGAAGACTCCGACCAGATAGATTCCCGCCAGCAAGGACCCGGCTTTGGGGAAACTGTTGCCAAAGAAGGTCATGAGATTGGCCGTCTGCAATCCTCCGATCGCAGCAATAATTCGACCGAAGTTGAAAGAAAAGCCCTGACCTGTGGCTCGCACGGCTGTCGGAAAGAGTTCCGGAAAGTACAGCGGAAAGAATCCGTAGAACGAAGCCGTAACTCCGCCCGCCAGAAACGCCGCGAAGAGAAACGAGCCGTCGAAGGTGTCATGGAAGCGGTAAAAGTAAACTGCGGACAGGAATGATCCCACACACAGAATGCAATAGGTTCTGCGTCGCCCAAAGCGTCCGGCAGCCATGGCAGCCAGAATCGTGGAGATGATTGCTCCCATCGCAGTCGCACCCTGTGTCAACGGGGCCGCATAAAACTTCTCGGTCGCGGTATCTGGCTTTAACTCACTGGCCCAGCGAGGAGCCCATTGCAGAGAGCCCCAGGTTCCCAGCAAGGCAATGCCTGCCAGACTCGCTCCCAGCATCATCCGCGAAATGACTCTGGAACTGGCTTCCTGAGAGAGTGCACCCGAGGCAACGGTCCGCTGCAGGTATTTTCTCACCGGGAAAAGAAAACCAAACAGGGCGACGGTTAAACCGACGACCGTTGCGATGATAC
>CAMAXD010000175.1 GCA_945861975.1 Candidatus Kuenenia stuttgartensis
TTCTGTTGGGTCCATCTTTTCGATCCCCACTATCCGTACCTTGCGCACGAGGACCGGTTTGGGGATGCATTTGCAGATCGACTCTATGATGCCGAGCTGGCGTATGTTGATGAGCAGCTTGACCGTTTATTCTTGACACTGGAGAAATCCGGTGCCCTCGAGAACACTGTGATTGTCGTCGTCGGCGACCATGGCGAAAGTCTGGGAGAGCATGGCGAATTGTCTCACAGTATGACTGTTTATGACGCGACTCTGCGGGTCCCGCTGTTGGTCGTTTCTCCCAAAGAAGTTCGACCAGGACATCGTGTGGCCGAGCCGGTGTCGCTGGTCGATCTGGCTCCTACGCTTTTGGATCAACTCGGCCAGAAGCCCATTGCCAACGCGAGCGGACGTTCCCTGCGACCTGCACTGCGGGGAGAGACTCAGCCGTTGCGGCCTTGCTATGCAGAAACAGACGAACCCTATCACACCGGGCATTGGTCGCCTCTCCGAGCCCTGATTACTCAGAAGTGGAAATATATCCGCAGCCCTCGCGCTGAGTTGTACGACCTGATCGCGGATCCGCCGGAACTAAAGAATCTTGCCACCGAAATGCCTGAACAAGTCCTTAAGCTGGAGAACGAACTGACGGCGTGGGAAGAGCGAATGAATGAACGCCTGGCCGACAATGTGGCGCTCACGGAACAGGAACGTCGTGCTCTCAGCGGTTTGGGATACGCGTCGTATCGTGACACGAATGAGGACGAGGAACAACCGCTCCGCGACGTGAAGGACATGCTCCCGTACTACTACAAACTGACCGATGCCTCTGCAATGATTGACGCCGGAAAATACGAACTTGCCGAACCGATCCTGCGCGAAGTACTGGCTGCAGATGGAGACTATTTCGCGGCCCACGGTGAGCTGGGGCGATGCCTGGTCAGGCTGAACAGGCTGCCGGAAGCGGTACAGAGTTTAAGGCGCGCGATGGAGCTTGATCCAGGTGCCGAGGGAGTCCAGTCGATGCTCGGAGCGACCCTGTTGATGCAAGGCGACCATGTCGCCGCCGTCGAAGCACTGGAACTGGCGATTCGATTAAATCCCGCCACGTATCAGAACTACTTCAATCTCGGCATGACGCTGGAAAAGTTGGACCGGATGGACGAGGCGATGAAGCAGTATGAAGACTGTCTGGAACGGGCGCCCGATTTGGAGCAAGCTCGACAGCGACTGGAATCCCTGCGCAATCGTTGAGACGTCAGGGTGGATTGCGACGCGAATATGAGCTGGAACAATCCGCGAACTTACTAAGTGGCCTAACTGGCCAGCGTCATGCTTGACGACTCAGATTCACCGAAATAGTTTGGTGAGGAGAGTTTGCCGTGTGAAACGAAGTCCCTGCTCCCCCTCCGGGCTGGAAGGTGGCCGTTAGGCTGGGCTTTCATGGATGGGAGCGTTCTAAATCGGCCCCCTCTCCCCCAATCCTCTCCCCCCATTTTTTGCGAGAATGCTGCCCTGTGACGCCACGCAGCATCGGCAAAAAATGGGGGGAGAGGGGCAACACAGTGAGTACCGCCAGCCGGTTTGCCCCACACACGTCTGTGGCGTAGCGACTTGAGTAGAGAACAGTCTTGTTGATGCGGGGATAGAGAGAGGCGGCCGTGCCGGTGGATCACCTGATCAAGTGTGCATTTTTCGCCCACGCCGCAGCGTTGCGAATGCACCCTTTGGGCAGTCACGTCGAAGCGCTCAAGCGTAATGTAAACCGTGAATTTTTGCGAATCGCGTTATCGGCCGCTGCCATCTCCTGAAGCCCGTCTTTCGTGGATTTCTGTGAATCCAAATACCGACAACGCCCCATCCGAATTTGCCATCCAGGGGGCCTGCGGTACGCAACGAAGTTCAGCACGGTGCAAGTCTTTTATGATCACGCGTCGATCGCTATGAGTTAAGGTGCGATCGAGTTCGAAGAAAGCTCAGACCGGACATCGTCACGGTCGCAGCGGGAGTCGTAGGTGACGACGCATTCAAGCTGACCGATTCTCGCTCAACGGCTTCCGGAGGCGTGAAGCGGTCCAGTCGAGGTCGGAAGATGACGATCAGAAACAGCGGCAGATACCAGAGAACATAAGTCCCGATATCGTCCGGGTACCACATCTGCGCGGCGACGACGAGGCATGTCGAATTGGAGAGAAGATTCTCCAGATTCCGTGGTCGCGGCAGTACGGTCATGGCCGTCAGCATCACAAAGAAAATTGCCGCCATCGGGATGCGAATAAACAGTTGACTGAGAGTTGCGTCGCCGTCGGCCGGAGAATCATCGAGCAGACGGTAGGCCGTCCAGTTGGCAGTCGTGACCAGTTTGTTTGTGAACGAGCTGGCATCGCCGGAGATCAGCAGCAGTGACGTAATCAAAACGGCACCGATCCCCAGAACAGAAACCACGAACCTCAAGCCACCATTTTTTCCGTAAAATACGGCCCAGAGCGGCAGCAGGAATGCAGCGAAAAACAAGGTCCCGCTGGCCAATCCCAGCAGAACTCCGGCGACGACAGGGTTGCGATAGCTGGCGATGGCCCATACGAGGCAAGCCGCCGGAAGAACATGATTAAGCTCATGAACATTAACCGCCGTGCAGGGCAGCAGGAGATAGAGACAGCTCATGGAAATACCGAGTTGCAGACTTGCAAAATGCTGACGGCCAATCATCAGCAGTCCAAGCACCACAAAGGTATGTGCGATGACGACAAGAATCCGGGCCAGCAGAGTCTCCACGGTACCGGTATCGCTGGAGTCACCTGCCGGAGACTTAGGGAGGTTTCCGGAAAGCTGAGCCATCGCGGCACCACCGGCTGCGATCAGGGTCTCTGTCGGCGCGGGCTGCGTATCGCCGCCGGTTTGAGGATCGACCTGCACATCGCGTCGTTCCAGAAGGGCTCGACCATGTTCAACCGCCTTGAATGTGCTGTCCTCAGGATTGTTTGCCAGAACGCTGACCATCAGGATCGCGAAAGCGGGGATGCACAAGAACGTGATTCCTGCCTGATTGAGGTTTTGATCGAGTCGGGGGCGTCGAGTGAGACTCTCGTCAAAGATCAAACGTATAATCAGCATAACAGTCAATCCCATCAGTGCGATTGACGCCCATGTGTAGATAGGGTGCGAGCGTGGCCCGCTGTCTGAATCCTCCGATGGCAACTGTTGTGGATCCCTGATCGCCACTGTTTTTGCATTCTCAGCGGAAGTTCCTGCAGAGTCCTGATTATCAGGTTTTTTTGCGGCATTAGAGTCTGTTGCAGCACCCGAAGAAGTCTCGTCAAACTGGCCTCTGGAATCACTTTTGTCCGTTGCCAAGTCTGTGCTTGCCACCAAATTGGCATCCGACGGCGGACCGTCACCAAGCTCCGACATCGCCGGTGAGCCCTCCCGCGCGATCGGCGGGACCCAAACTTTGTCGCGATACACACCGGCAACAACGATGGCTGTGGAAAGCAGAAGCAGCAATGTCAGGTCAAGATTGCGGATGGTCAGAAAGCGAGAGAAGCGAAAAAAGACGGCAATCACCAAAAACGCGACATAAACCAGCCACGTTGGATTCGTTACGTCTGTAAAGAGAAAGGATTTTTCCATAACGACCGTTGAGCTTTCTCGGATGAACCCGCACTCGTGCGGGGCTTCATCTGGCGAGCGACCTGCATGAGTCATCTATTGAACGCGTTTTGTTGCCAAATGGCAACCGGCCGAGTCGAAAACTGAGCGTATGGCCAGCAAAAACCATCATATCGGCCCGCAAGATTCAGCAGGACAGCGCGTTCCCACCGATATCCAGAAAAACCACGCGGCCCTACGCGAAGTCGAGGGCATCGCCTGCAGTCCATTAAGCAGTTTATTAAGCAGTACATTAAACCGGGTTTGTGAGGTCTAGAGAATTTGTGAGGGCTAGAGAAGAAGCCCAGAAGGGATTTGCTCCGCCAAAAGCCCACAGGCAGCCTTTTTTCTGAAACCGGAAATTCTCACCAGACCCCATTGATATTGCCTAAACCTCCGCGACAATACGGTCAGCAGAGGTTCCCTGATTGTTGTATTGGCCGTGGATTTGAAGCTCGGTCACCAATTGTCAAAAACCAAAACTTGACCGCCCCACATTTGCATGGCAAATGAATACCAGCGACCAAGCCACTGGTTTCTGGGAGCGGGGCCAGGTGGCATGTGTTTGAATCAGGTTTCGAGACCCGGAATTGAAAGGGAAGACATGAAGAATTTTGCAATGATGATGACGCTGTGTGCGGTATTCGCCACAGGTGCTGTTGAAGCACGACAGGAATTGACACCGGTTCCAGAAGTACCGGGAACATTCGTAGAGTCACATGCTGTGCCGCTCTACACGAATGTTGTTTACAAGGACCGCGACGAAATGTCGCCATGTGCACAGCCAAAGATCATCGCCGTTAAGGACCCATGTGCTTGCGAAGATCCTTGCGGCTGCTGCGAACCAAAGTGCGTTTACATCCAGATCTGCGTCCCAACCTGTGGTTGCGAACTGATCAGTTGCCGCCGCAACGGTGACCGTATTCGCTACGACTACGGCCAGTACGCTGTTGACGTCCGTATCAAGCGAGATCACATCGAAGTTGACTATCAGGACTAGTTCTGAAGGGCGATCTGGCTGGCGTTAGCGAGTCAGGCATCCCGGATCAGAGTTGTTGAAACTGCGACAAGGGCGATGGAGTTAATCCATCGCCCTTGTTCGTTGTGTGAACAGGCCACTCATGCGGAGTGGCCTTCTGGCTGAGGATGACGGATTTGAGCAGGCACCCTGGACGTGACGTCAAAATTGCTCCACGTAACGGGATGCTATTTCTTTCATGCCGCTAAATGCTTTTCGTCGAGAGTCCTGGTGCGAGCGTTACTTCAGCAGGGCATGCAATTGCTCGTCGAGCAGGCTGGAGATCCGTAGGCGGCTCATGCTGAAATCGCCGAAGTCTGTATGTCGACTGGGAACAGACACAATGTAAGCACCAGCAGCCGCTGCCGCACGAGTGCCGGTTTCGCTGTCCTCAAGGACAAGCATCTCAGCAGGATTAACGCCATGGATCTCGGCGGCCTTGAGATAAATCTCCGGATGAGGTTTACCATGAGTGACATCCTCGGCGGTGAGGGTGAAGTCAATTCTATGCAGCAGGTTGAACTTCTCCAGCAGATGCGTCATGTAGGTGCGAGGTGACGAAGTAGCGACCGCGCGAGGCAGCTTTTGGGCGTCCAGCAAGTCGAAGACCTCCAGCAGTCCCGGCATCATGGCAAGGCGATTCTCAGCCAGCGATGCGAACAGCACTTTCGTTTCCAGCATCAGATCTTCAAGAGAATCCGTGAGCCCTGTGAGATCTCGCAGAACAGTGAATGCCTCGACAGGCCGACGGCCCATCATGCCGTGTCGAATCGTGTCGGTCATCTCAAGGCCTCGACGAGCCATCAACTCGACGCCAGCCAGCTCAAAAATGTCCTCGGTATTGAGCATCAGCCCATCAAGGTCAAAAACCACAGCACGAATCACAGGGCGGCTTGACATGGAGATTTGGCCAGAGTTTCAGGAGGAGAGAAGTTGCAAACCGAGTTCGATCAATCACGCGAATTTTTTTAGCAATCAGAGAGCGATATCGCCGAAGGTTGCTCTGCCTTCTGAGAAATGCGGCAAAGTTTCCGTCGCGTCTGGGTTCAGCGTGTATTGTAGACTCGGGCAAAGAGAGAGACACCGCTGGCAGAGAGGCTTTAATGATTCTCCCGTTGGCGGTTGCTAAGACAGTTGCTCCCGTTTCCGGGAATTGCGGAGGCGGATATCGAGGCTCTTTGACTCAGTTTTGAGTCGTCCCTAGACTCGCGTCGGATTCAAGGAAAAGGAACACGGCCCTCACGTTCTTAGCCTGTCTTAAGGTGCATTCGCGTTGTCCAGCGGTCAGCCGAATAACAAAGATCGTCGCAGGTCCAGGGCTTCTCAGATCGCAAAATCCTATCGGGCAGCTCATGAAGTTGTCTCGGCGGCAATGTCTCTGGGTTTGCTCATCTTTGGCGGGTTTTGGCTGGATAAGCGATACGGCTGGAGTCCTGTATTGACGATTTGTGGTGCCTGTCTCGGTTTAGTCGTTGCCGGAGAGTCTTTGCGACAACTCCTGCGACGACTGGATCGCGAGTCGGCGGAATTAAAACGAAAAGCGGCAAAGGCCAGAGAGGCTCGCTCCGAGTGACTCAGAATTCTCGAGGTGCTGTTCTCAAGTCCGCTCTATGGCTCACATTTTTTGTGGCTCTGGGGTGGGTGTTGTGTTTCTGGCCTGCAAGAATGCTGCGTGACGAGGCGGGGGTCTGGTGGATGTCACTTGCGGCAATTGCCGTTTTGGTGCCCGGCTGGATTGTTGTTTTTCTTTCGAGTGCCGCTATTCCGCGAAACGATTTAATGGCGATGCTGGTTCAGACGATGATTCGTCTCTTCAGTGTTGCCGGTACGGCGGTAGCTGTTAAGAAGCTTCGCCCGGATTTGGGAATCATTGATTTCTTTGGCTGGCTGGTTGCGTTCTATTTGCTCGCATTGGCGGTTGAGGTAACGTTACTCAAGCGAAACGTCGCGGCAACGTCTACAAAGTAGTTTCTTTCTTTCTAAAGTATCTTCAGGGGCTGGCGGACAAACGGAAATGAGTGAGCACGATCATTTTCATCACGTTCGCGACTACACCTATTTCGAGGTGCCTAAGTTTCTGACGTCGTCGCACGCTTTTGAAAGCGTAGACGCTGTGCCATGGCACACGCTGCAGGCTCTTCATCTGCATAGCCCAACGCTGGGTCAGGTGAATGAGGCGATGCAGGGTAAGATCTTTATTCCACAGCCGTTTGCTGGTACAGCAATCGCGCCTGGATTGCTGATCTCTAAGTTCATGGTCCTGCAACTTCTCGTAGTGGTACTTTGCCTGTTCATCTTCCGTGGTTTGGCTAAGCGTATTGGAGGTGGGGTTCCAGCGAAGGGGCGGTTCTGGAATTTCTGGGAAGCGATTGCTCTCTTTATTCGAGATGAAGTGGTCCGTCCCACTATTGGAGATGGTTCACACAACGACCATGGTGACCATGCCGACGAACAGCATGGGCACGAACATCATGGGCACCCCGGTCAGGCGGAGCATGGTCACGGTCAAGCGGAGCATGGAAATTCTCATGCGGCCCATGGGCATGGCGCCCATGCGGTGATGTATGCTCATCCGGCGGATAAATATCTGCCGTTTGTGTGGAGTTGTTTCTTTTACATTCTGCTATGTAACTTGCTGGGAGCCGTGCCATTTCTGGGTTCGGCGACTGGTGAGATTAATGTTACTGGTGCATTGGCACTGACAGCTTTGGTGACGACGTTCATCTTCGGTGTTCAGGCGATGTCCGTTAAGGGCTTTTTTGGGAACTTGATACCTGAAACAGGTATCCCAGGTCCCGGTGGTCTGGCTCTTGGCGGGATGATGTTTGTCATCGAATTGCTGGGCTTTTTCATTAAGCACGGTGTTCTCGCTGTTCGATTGTTTGCCAACATCATGGGCGGCCACACTGTTTTAGGTGTGATTCTCGGCTTCATTGCAGTGGCAGCAACGAAGAGTAACTTGATTTACGGCATGGTAGTTCCGGGCAGTGTTATCGGTCAGGTTTTCATTGGTTGTCTGGAATTGTTTGTTGCGTTCCTCCAGGCCTATGTTTTTTCGTTCCTTGCAACGATTTTCATTGCGGGTGCGATTCATAAGCACTGATTCGGTTTTGTATCGACTGGCATCTCAGGGGTGCAGTCGTCTGCTGGTGTTCTGAAAATGGTTTCGCCGGTCGCCCAAGACAGGCGGCGTCACTTTGATGAGTTTTGCTTGAAAGAGGAGTTTGTTGTGGCTCAGTTCGTAAAGACTTGTTTCCTGGTTGTTGCTGCAATTGTTGCGATGAGCGTACCTGCGATGGCTCAGGAAGCCGCCGCTGCTGGTAGCCAGCCGCTGATTTCTTTCAGTGGTGCTGCTGGTGCTGGTATTGTCATGCTGGGTGCAGCATTTGGTATTGGCAAAATTGGTGCAGCTGCTGTTGAGAGCATGGCTCGTCAACCAGAAGTTGCTGGCGACATCCGCGGTGCAATGATTGTTGCAGCCGCTCTTATCGAAGGTGCGACCTTCTTCGCTCTGATCGTTTGCATGCAGAGCTAGTTGTCCGTGTCACGGGTTGGTTTGTGTTCCTTCGGTTGTTTTGGTTTTTGGTCGGCGAATTCCATGTGCTGTGCGTCTGCTAAGAGTCTGCTCCGCCTTGTACTGATTGGCGGCTTGGTCCTCTTCGGGGGTTCCGCGCGTTTGATGGCTGAAGAGGCACCAGCGAAGGCTGATGCTGCGGCAGCGTCGACGTCTAAAGCGGGAGCTGAAGGGCATTCAGAAGATCATGGTGCTGATCACGGAAGTGATCATGGTCATCCATCGGGCGTTCCATTAGCGTGGAAGGCTGATCTCGCTCTGTTTTCTCTGATCACGTTTGTCCTTTTTATCATTGTTCTTGGCAAATTTGCCTGGGGCCCAATGATTCAGGGGCTTGATAAGCGTGAATTGGGAATCCAGAAGGCCATTGATGATGCCGAAGAAGGTCGCCGTAAGGCGCACGCGATGCTGGCTGAGTACGATAAGAAGCTCAAGGCTGCCGAACAAACAGTTCAGTCGATGGTGGCAGAAGCTCGACGTGATGCTGAGCGAACGAGTCAGGACTTGATTGCGAACGCTCAGCGGGAAGTCGGCCTGATTCGTGACCGTGCCAAGGATGAGATTCGTCAGGCGACAGATACTGCACTGGCGGAGGTGTTTACACAGATCAATTCACACGTGGTTCTGGCCACGGAGCATGTTCTCGGGCGTGCTCTTGACGAGGCTGATCAGGATCGCCTGATCGGACAGGCTCTGGCGGAAATTTCTCGCTAAGAGTCAACATTGATCTGCTGAACTGTTTATGTCACAAGCGGTGCTTGTTGAAGCCGTCTTCGGGGTTAGTCATGTCCGAATTGCGTTCAGATTCTCGTCCTGACAGTGTGCTGGAAGATCCAGGTGCGCTGGCTGTTGCGATGATGTACGCCCAGTCGTATATGACTGCTGCAGTGTCGGCTGGAAGTACCGCGCCAGAAGAAGAATTGAATTCACTGATTGACGATGTGTTGGCGAAGTTCCCGGAGTTTCGGAATCTGTTGATGTCCGATCTAGTTGGGCGCGACGATAAGCTGGCAATTATTGATCGAGTGATTTCATTGCAGTGTTCTGAGTACTTTGCGAACTTCCTGCGAGTGCTGATCCGTCATGGGCGGATTTCATTGCTGCCGATGATTCGCAGTGTTCTGGTGAAGCTGCAGGAGCAAGCTGCGGGCAAGCAGAGAATCCGCGTGCGTTCCGCGCGGCCCCTTTCTGGTTCTGCCCGGGCGAAGATTGTTGATCATTTGAAGAATACATTTGGGTTTGAACCCATTCTGCAGGAAACCGTCGATGCTTCGTTGCTCGGCGGAGTTGTGCTGCAGGTTGGCGATACTGTTTATGATTCATCGCTGCGATCCCGGCTGAAACAGCTGAAGGGTCGTCTGGTGGAGAAAGCATTCAATGAAATTCAAAGCGGACGAGATCGCTTCAGTCATCCAGAAGGAGATTGAAGACTTTCGCGGTCAGATTCAGACCGCAGAAGTTGGTCGCGTAATCGAAGTCGGTGACGGGATTGCTCGTTGTACCGGCCTGTCGAATGTGATGTCCGGCGAAATGCTGGAATTCCCAGGCGGCACTCGCGGTTTCGCGTTCAACCTTGAAGAGAACAGCGTCGGCGTCGTGATTCTCGGGAACTACCTGAAGATTGCGGAAGGTGACGAAGTTCGCTCTACAGGCAAACTGCTGTCAGTTCCTGTGGGTGAAGCGTTGCTGGGACGCATGGTTGACCCACTGGGCAATCCGCTCGACGGTAAGGGCCCGGTGTTGACATCGGAGACTCGCCCTGTTGAGTGGCTGGCCGCGGGTGTGGCCGAGCGTCAGCCGGTGAAAGAGCCGCTGCAGACTGGTATCAAGGCGATTGACGCGATGACTCCCGTCGGCCGTGGTCAACGCGAGTTGATCATTGGTGACCGCAAGACTGGTAAGACATCGATCGCGATCGACACGATCCTGAACCAGAAAGACACGGGCGTTATTTGCGTCTATGTGGCTTGTGGTCAGCGAGCGTCATCTATTGCCGGTGTGATGGAAGTTCTCCGTCAGAACGGTGCCTTGGATTACACGATCGTTGTTGCAGCGACCAGTGCTGATCCTGCTCCAATGCAGTACATCGGACCTTACGCCGGTGCGGCGATGGCTGAGTACTTCATGTACAAGGGCAAGCATACTTTGATCGTCTTTGATGACTTGTCAAAGCAGGCTGTTGCCTACCGACAGTTGTCTCTGTTGATGCGTCGTCCTCCAGGTCGTGAAGCGTTCCCTGGTGACGTGTTCTATTGCCACAGCCGACTACTTGAACGAGCAGTTAAGCTGAACAAGGAACTGGGTGGTGGTTCAATGACGGCTCTGCCAATCATTGAAACGCTGGAAGGCGAAGTTTCTGCGTACATTCCAACCAACGTGATTTCGATCACCGACGGTCAGATTTATCTTGAGCCAGACTTGTTTTGGAAGGGGATTCGTCCCGCGATCAACGTCGGTGTTTCTGTTAGCCGTGTGGGTGGCAACGCTCAGACGAAGGCGATGAAGAAGGTGGCCGGAAGTCTCCGCCTTGACCTTGCTGCGTTCCGTGAACTCGAAGCTTTTGCTCAGCTTGGAACAGAACTCGACAAAGATACACAGGCACAACTCGACCGCGGTTACCGCATGGTGGAGATTCTGAAGCAGCGACAGTTCGGACCATTGCATGTTGCCGACCAGGTGGTCGCAATTTACGCAGGTACGAAGGGCTACTTTGACAAGGTGCCGGTGGCAAAGGTTGCAGATACAGAAGCTCAGCTTCACGAGTTTATCCGCACAGAGCACGCTGACATGCGTGACAAGTTGGTTGCCGAAGCCGCTTTGACGGAAGAGATCGAAGGCATGCTCAAGAAGGCTTTGGCAGCATTCGTGGCACGGTTAGCGGTCAAGAGTTGACTGTTTAGAATCTAAAGAAGAGTTCCTCGGAGGGCCTAGGCCCTGCCGCTCGCCCTGTAGGGATGTTGTTGATTCATGGCAAACAGACGCTTACTTGTCAAACGGCTCAAAGCGGTGCGCAATATCCGCAAGATTACGCGCACGATGGAGCTGATTGCGACCAGTCGTTTCAAAAAGGCAATGGATCGGGCTGCGGAAGCTGCAGAGTATACTCGCAAGATTTCTGAAATCGTCGGTGACCTTGGACGAGCCAATCTGAAGTTTTCTCATCCACTTCTGGAGAAGCGAGCGGAAGAGAAGAAGAGCATTCTTTTGGTACTGACGTCCAATCGTGGTCTTTGCGGGGGCTACAACGCAAGCGTTCTGCGACAGACCGTGGCTCATATCCGTGGTTTAAAAGAGAAGGGCATCGAGTATTCGGTCGAAGTCTCTGGTAAGCGCGGTACGAAGTTCATGAACTTCCAGAAGATTTCGTATACCGAATCTTATACGCACTTTGAAGATCAGCCGAAGTTCGAAGAAGTCGAAGTGCTGGCTGGTCGTTATGTGCAGGATTACATCGCAGGACGAATTGATCGTCTTGATGTGGCTTACACACAGTTTGTTTCTTCGTCGAAGCAATTCGCCGTGGTTGAATCGTTGCTTCCGATTGCCAGCCTTGGTGGT